>CAYPHN010000189.1:0-4967 GCA_964410265.1 uncultured Flavobacteriaceae bacterium
AATGTGTTTTTCAGGGGATGGCTAAATTAAAAAAAGTAATCCATTTATCCATCAAATTCTCGGAAATTTCATTTGAGATACAAATCTTAGCACATAATAATTGTGCATCATAATTACCTGTTTCGAATAACTGAATTCCGAGAGCAGTGTTTTTACCAATTTTTTTCGCTAAAGCGGAAAGATTTTTTTGATAAAGACCCCAAGAATTATCACAATCAATACCATACTTTTTTGCTTTGAATGCTTTAATTTCTGGATTGGATAAGGATTTTAATTCTAAAAGTATTTCCTTTAATAGCATTTTACTATTCTCTTTAAAATTATATCTTTGCAATGCTTGTGGTTGGGCTATTTTTATGCGCTACAAGTTAATTAAAAAAATATCTAAAAATTGGCAAAGACTAAAGTAAAAAAAGTTACTCCTTTAATGAAGCAATACAATAATATCAAGGTGAAATACCCTGATGCGATGTTGTTGTTTAGAGTAGGAGATTTTTATGAAACTTTTGGTGATGATGCCAAAAAAGCAGCGAGAATTTTAGGTATTGTGCTCACCAAAAGAGGTGCCGGAAGCGAGACAGAAACTGCTTTGGCAGGTTTTCCGTACCATTCGTTGAATACCTATTTACCAAAATTGGTTAAAGCAGGGTTGCGGGTTGCTATTTGTGACCAGCTGGAAGACCCGAAAATGACCAAAACTATTGTAAAAAGAGGAGTTACCGAATTGGTAACACCCGGGGTTGCTTTAAATGATGAGGTTTTACAAGCGAAGAAAAATAATTTTTTGGCAGCTGTACATTTTGGTAAAAAGAAGATAGGTATTTCGTTTTTAGATGTTTCTACGGGCGAATTTTTAACAGCACAGGGTAATGCCGAGTATATTGACAAATTATTGCAAAATTTTAATCCGAGTGAAATATTGGTGCAAAAACAATACAAGCAACGATTTAGTGATAATTTTGGAGTCCAGTTTTATACTTTTTATTTAGAGGATTGGATCTTTCAAAATGATTTTGCCTATGAAATTTTATACAACCATTTTAAAATTAGATCTTTAAAAGGGTTTGGGATAGATGGTTTGGCAGAAGGAATTATTTCCGCAGGAGCGGTACTACATTACTTATCGGAAACACAACACCATAAATTAGAACATATTACCAACATACAAAGGGTTATTGAAGATAATTATGTGTGGATGGACAAGTTTACCATTCGAAATTTAGAGCTGTATTACGCAAGCTCATCTCAGGCAGTGACTTTATTGGATATTATTGATAAAACCATCTCGCCAATGGGTGGAAGGCTGTTAAAAAGATGGTTGGCATTGCCTTTAAAACATATAGATGAAATTAAAAAACGTCATGAAATTGTAAAATATTTTATTGAAAAGGATGCCTTTTTTGATTTGATGAATTTTCAAATAAAACAGATAAGTGATTTAGAGCGACTTATTTCAAAAGTAGCAACGGCTAAGATAAACCCAAGAGAAGTAGTTTTATTAAAAGATTCTTTAAAAGCTATTTTACCCATAAAAGACGCCTTGTATAAAAGCGAAAATAAGACTTTGCAAAGTCTGGGAAATGAAATAGATACCTGTATCAATCTTATTGACGAAATATCTAAAACCTTAAATGAAAATGCTCCGGTAAATATCAATAAAGGTAATGCAATAGCAATGGGCATATCTGAAGAATTGGATGAATTACGAGGTATTTCTAATTCTGGAAAAGAGTATTTGGAAGGTATTGTTGTTCGCGAAAAAGAGCGCACACAAATTTCAAGTTTAAAAATAGCCTTTAACAATGTTTTTGGGTATTATATTGAAGTTAGAAATACGCATAAAGATAAAGTGCCTGAAGAGTGGATTAGAAAACAAACTTTGGTTTCTGCCGAAAGATATATTACTGAAGAACTCAAAGAATACGAATCTAAAATTTTAGGTGCTCAAGAAAAAATAAGCAAAATTGAACTGGAATTATTTAATAAATTAATGCTTTTTATTTTTCCTTTTATTCAAAAAGTTCAAAAAAATGCACAAGTAATTGCACAAATTGATTGTTTGCGTTCTTTTGCAAAAATTGCTTCGGATAATAATTATATAAGACCTCAAATTGATGATAGTACAACGATAGAAATTAAAAATGGTCGCCACCCCGTAATTGAAAAGCAATTGCCTGTAGGCGAAGAATATATTGCCAATGATTTGGTTTTGAATCGCAATCAGCAACAAATTATTATGATTACGGGTCCAAATATGAGTGGTAAATCGGCTATTTTACGACAAACCGCATTGATTGTTTTACTGGCTCAAATGGGTAGTTATGTACCGGCTCAAAATGCTAAAATTGGTGTTGTAGATAAAATATTTACAAGGGTAGGCGCAAGTGACAATATATCTATGGGTGAATCTACTTTTATGGTAGAGATGAATGAAACGGCTAGTATTTTGAATAATTTATCGGATAGAAGTTTGATTTTGTTGGATGAAATTGGTCGAGGTACCAGTACTTATGACGGTATTTCTATTGCATGGGCCATTGCTGAATATTTACATGAGCATCCGACGAAAGCCAAAACATTATTTGCCACACACTATCATGAACTCAATGATATGAGTGAAACTTTTGAGCGGATTAAAAATTATAATGTATCGGTAAAGGAATTAAAAGATGATGTTATTTTTTTAAGAAAATTGGTTGCAGGTGGTAGTGAACACAGTTTTGGTATTCATGTAGCAAAATTGGCAGGTATGCCAACCCCTGTGATTCACAGGGCAAATAAAATGCTAAAACGTTTAGAGAAAAGTCATGCTAGCGAAGATATGCAGGAAAAATTAAGACAAGCTACAGAAGAAGATATGCAATTGAGTTTTTTTAAGTTAGACGACCCTTTATTGGAAGAGATAAAAGAAGAATTTCTTACTACCAATATTGATACGCTTACCCCAATTGAGGCTTTGATGAAATTGAATGAGATTAAGAGGATGTTGGTGAAGAAATAATGAGGGTGTCTTGGTTTTTAAGACCTATTCACCGGGAGACTAATATCCGTTCGGATATTAGTCTCCCGGTGAATTCAATTTCAAATTTGTTACCATAAAATTTGTATTATTTTATTATCTTGTAAATCAAATTACTAGACCATGAAAAAACCATCTCTTACTTTTATTTTACTTTTTTTTATCCTTACCGGATATCTACCCGAAGCCAATAATGATAATTCTTTTGCAATAAATATTTCCTTTTCTAAAAAAATTAGTCAACAGAATTTAGATGGCAGACTATATCTTTTATTTTCAAACAATAATAAGAAAGAACCCCGTTTTCAAATAGGCGGATTGCATAGCCAACTAATTTTTGGAGTGAATGTAGAAAGCCTTTCCCCTGAAGAAAAAGTAAAAATTGAAGAAGACATCTTTGGTTTTCCGATGGAGAAAATCAATGATATACCACTTGGAGAATATTATGTACAAGCCTTGTTACACGTTTATGAAACTTTTAATCTTTCTACAGGGCAAACCGTAAAACTACCTATGGATAATGGCGAAGGACAGCATTGGAATACTTCACCAGGAAATTTATACAGTAAACCGTTTAAGATTACAATCACTAAAAACGGGATAGAAAATTTAGATATTGTAATGGATCAAAAAATACCTGATATCAAAGAAGCTAAAGATACCAATTGGATTAAGCATATTAAAATGAAATCTGAAAAATTATCTGAATTTTGGGGTAGAGATATTTATTTGGGTGCACATATTTTATTGCCTAAAGGCTTTGATGAACACCCGGAAGCCAAATATCCGTTGATGGTTTTTCATGGGCATTTCCCTTCCGATTTTGGCGGATTTAGAACTACACCACCGGATAAAAATCTTAAACCAGAACATTCAGCAAGATTTAATGTTGATGGGTACAATATCACTGAACAACAAGAGGCATATGACTTTTATAAACGTTGGAATGAACCCGATTTTCCTAGATTTTTAATTATTGAAATTCAGCATTCCACTCCTTATTACGACGATTCTTATGCCGTGAATTCCGCCAGTCAGGGACCTTATGGTGATGCCATAACCTATGAGTTAATTCCATATATCGAAAAAATGTTTAGAGGTCAGGGTAAAGGCTGGTCAAGGTTTTTATATGGAGGTTCTACAGGTGGTTGGGAAGCATTGGCTGTTCAGGTAAAATATCCCGATGAATACAACGGTTGTTTTGCTGCTTGCCCAGATCCTATAGATTTTAGAAATTACTCTTTGGTAAATCTTTACGAAAATGACAATGCTTATTATTACAAAAGTGATTTTAACCAAGTAGAAATTCCGAGTCATCGAAATTATTTGGGTCAGATTTCTTCTACTGTAAAAAGAGATAATCACCTGGAATTGGTTTTGGGAGATAAGTCAAGATCTGGACAACAATGGGATATTTGGGAAGCTACCTATTCTCCACAAGGCAAAGATGGTTATCCGGTTAGAATTTGGGATAAATATACTGGAAAGATCGATCATACTATTGCAGAATACTGGAAAGAGAATTATGACCTGAGGTATATTTTAGATAGAGACTGGGATAAACTGGGAGAAAAATTAAAAGGTAAAATTCATATTTATTGTGGTGATATGGATAATTATTACCTCAATAATGCAGTCTATTCTATGGAGTCTTTTTTAGAAAGTACTACAGACCCGTATTATGATGGAGAAGTAGATTATGGCGATAAGGCAGAGCATTGTTGGAATGGGGATCAAGAAAATCCTAATTCTATTTCCAGACTAAGGTATAATACCATGTATGTACCTAAAATAATGAAACGCATTTCCGAAAGTGCACCAAAAGATGCAGATCTTACCAGTTGGCGATATAAATAACTTTTTTAAATAGAAGAGATCAAAGAAGAAATTTTAACTACCAATATTGATACGCTTACCCCAATTGAGGCTTTGATGAAATTGAATGAGA
>CAYPHN010000189.1:5067-6851 GCA_964410265.1 uncultured Flavobacteriaceae bacterium
TCAAAAGGATGTTGATGAAGAAATAGGATATTTCTTGAGAACTGGGAAATATATAATTTAGAATAGTGGGGTATTCCAAAAACACCCCACTATCCTAATGTTTGTAAGTATTTGATTATTAAATTAATAAATCATCTAATTTTCGTGCATTAAAAGTAATTACATTTTCAAATTCTGTTTGATCAATAATACCTTGTTTATAATTCATTATCGCATTTTCTACTTCATCTTTTATTTTTTCTGATTCGATAGAACAAATTATATCTTCGTTTATATCAGTAAATCTCAATAACCCTATGGATAATACTGCTGTCAATATTGTTTTATTTAATTTCATAATATTTAATTATAAACCAAAATTATGAATTGAAAATGTAGATATTCTAAATATTTCGTTAATATATTTGACTATATGAATATTTATGATGGATTTAACAATTTTAATGAAATATCTTAAAATTTTCAAAAAATTTAAGATAGGTACTATATAAGGTTTTGAGATTATGCAATAATAAATGCAACTGATGACTAATAAGAGTTAATAAATATGTTAATTAATGAATTAAAAAAAATGTTTTTTTGAATGTAATTGAGATTCTAATCTCAATCTGAATAATTTTGTAGAATCTTTGAAGGCATTTTTAAACCCCATTCTTATTATTGAGAATTCATTTATTATACCATCCTAACTTTGATTTATTTTATATTCAGGTCGGCTAAATGTTCTATATTTGCAGCGTAATATATATAACTATGTTTTTATTTATTAGCGGAGCAGAAATATTTATCATTCTTGTGATTGTTGTCATGTTGTTTGGAGCAGATAAAATACCCGAACTAGCACGTGGCTTAGGTAAAGGAATGCAGCAATTAAAAAACGCCACAAATGAAGTTAAAAAAGAAATTACTGATACGGCAAAAAAGCAAGGTATTGATACTGATTTCACACGTGATATAAAACAAGGTGTTAACAAGATAAAGGATAAGGTTAAAGAAAACATTGAAGATATTACAGGACCTATTAAACGAGGTTTATAAATTACTTCTTAATAGGATTTTTAAATGTTTTTTACGGTAGCCAGAATTTTTATAAGTACTTTTAACTTTTTCGAAAAAAATCTACATTTGCTTTTTAAGTGAAACAATCATTTCCATGACATTAGATAAAATTATTCAATTAGATAAAGAATTATTGGTGTTTCTCAACGGTTTGGGCAATGAACATTGGGATACTTTTTGGATGACCATTACCAATCAATTATCATGGATACCTCTTTATGTTTTAATTTTGTTTTTACTAATTAGATCTTTAGGCTGGAAAAAAGGATTGACCTTGTTAATTTTAACAGCAGTATTGGTTACCTTTTCAGATCAGTTAACTGTTTTTATAAAAAATACTACTGCTAGATTACGGCCAAATAGAGACCCAGAGATTAACGAAATTATACGAATTATAAAAAATAACAAGAGTTTTAGTTTTGTATCGGGTCATGCAACAACTTCATCGGCAGTTATTTTATTTATACATTTAACTTTAAAAAAATATTATAAGTATACCATTTTGTTTTTTATATGGCCAATATTATTTGCTTATAGCCGTATTTATATAGGGGTACATTTCCCTATAGATGTTATCGTTGGAGCAATGTTAGGCTTGTTAATTGGCTTTGTTTTTTATAAGTTGAGTTTAATGATTTTAGCAATAATGAATTCTAAAAATAGGTCGAAATCAGTCCATCAATGTGCAAAAAAGCACATATTATCTATTTTGATAACTTACCTGT
>CAYPHN010000190.1:0-6846 GCA_964410265.1 uncultured Flavobacteriaceae bacterium
TTCTTGGTAGCCTTTTTGTTATGAATAAAGTATATTTTTTACGAATTCTTCCAGTAACTGGGATTTGTATCTTCTGTTTTTTGATTCCAATAATCTTGATTAACTATATATTTACCATCTATTGTTTTTAACCGTCTTTCAAAAACTTGAACCGTTGGATTAAAAACCATATCGGTTACGGCAACTGTATACAACTGTGGATCTTCTTCTGTTTTTATTTTTTCTTCTTGAATAATTACTTCAAAACCATTTACTTCTAATAACTTTTTCAAAAATTCTTTTCGGCCCTCTTCAATTTTCTTTTCTATAAAAGTAACTCTTTGTTCTCCTATTGCGCCAAATGTATGTTTACCCGCTAATGCCATATTTTTTTATTACTAGTTGTTCTAATTTGATTCTTTTCATTAAAATAATGAGAGATTAAAATTTACTGAGTTCGAAGATATAATCGTATATCGGACTGTATAGTCCAATAATAATCACACCCGCTACCGCGATGATCAAACCTAATCTCATATAAATCCCACTTTTAAAATAAGGAATTGCTGTTTCACTTTTACGCAAAAACATGGCTCTTATTACCAATAAATAATAATAAAGTGATATGGTTGCATTTACTACAGCGATAAAAACCAACAAGTATAAGCCTTGACTTGCCGCTACTGTAAACAAAAAGAATTTACCAAAAAAACCAGCAACTGGCGGTATACCTGCTAAAGAAAACAGAGCGACCATCATTACCATACTCAACTTGGGATTTGTGCGATACAAACCATTATAATCATCTATATTTTCTTTACCTGTTTTTAAAGAAATTGCCTGGACTACACCAAATGCCGCTAGGTTGGTAAATACATAAATCGAAACAAAATAAACCACTGTTGCAACGCCTAATTGATTATTAGAAATCAAACCAAGCAAAATAAAACCAGCTTGTGCAATAGACGAAAATGCCAATAATCGTTTCATATTTTGTTGTCGAATTGCAAATAAATTACCTATAAACATAGTAGCAACAGCAACAATATAAAGCATGTTTTGTGTTACCAATTCAAATGGTTTCATTACCGTAAACAAAATGATCATCAAAATCATTACAGCAGATCCTTTTGAAATTACCGACAAATAAGAAGTAACTCCTATTGGCGCCCCTTCATAAACATCTGCAGTCCAAAAATGGAATGGAACCAAAGATATTTTAAACCCTAATCCTGCAAAGAAAAATACAAATCCCAATACACCAAGATTTGAATAACTTATAATATTAGCAAATTCTTCAAAGTATATGGTTCCGGTAGTAGCATAAAGTAGTGAAACTCCAAATAAAGAAGTTCCCGATGCCAGACCTGCCGAAAATATAAATTTGATTCCCGCCTCAGCCGATATTCTTTTAGATGTTTCAAAAGCAACCAATGCGGCTATAGGGAGTGCTGAAAGTTCTAATCCTAAATAAAACATCAAGAAATCACCTGAAGAGATCATGTAATACATACCAAGTAAGGATGAAAACATTAACATAAAGAACTCGGTTGACTTATTTGATGCAACAATCTTATCTTTAATCCAATCTGCTGATTGTAAGATAATTATTAATACCCCAACATTTAAAACATTTTTAAACATATGTATTAAGGTAGAGGTTCTAAAACTACCGCCAAATAAGCTCCCTTCTGCTAAGGGCAAAAAACCAACAACGGTGTGTATTGTAAATAATGCCAAAGCAAAATTTACCAAACCTTTTTTATTATTTGAAAATATTTCGCCTATTACTAAAAGTAATATTACAGCCAGTAAAACCAACTCTTGGCGCATTAGTAAAAAACTTTCTAAGTTCATAATTTTATATTTCTGTATTAAACTTCAAAAACAAATTTTGAATTTTTAATTTTTAATCATTCAATTGGTTTAAAGCATCCTTTCAATAAAAGGCGCTATACTTTCTCTTATCAAATCACTAATCCAGATTGGTGTTATACCCATAAATAAAATCGGAATTAATAGTAAAATAACACCGGTTCTTTCATACCATGTTGCTTTGGGCAAATCTAAATGAGCGTCATTTTTTATTGGTCCCATCAGCATCATACCAACTGCTCTTAATATATATACTGCTGTTACCACTATTGCCGATATCGTAATTATTGTTGCTACTCTATGAAACATATCTTCATGTTGAAAAGCACCTACAAATATTTGCATTTCTGCCATAAATCCACTAAACCCGGGCAAACCTAAAGATGCCAAACCAGCAATGACATACATCACCGAAATAAAAGGAATTACCTTTAATAAACCTCCCATTTTAGTTACATCTCTCGTATGTGTTCTGCCATAAAGCATTCCTATCAAAGCAAAAAATAATGCTGTCATAAAGCCATGCGATAAAGATTGTAAAATGGCGCCATTCCATGATGTTTTATTCAACATCAATAAGGCAAATAATACCATACTTAAATGACTTACGGATGAGTAAGCGTTGATGTATTTTAGATCCGTTTGTTTTACCGCAGCCATAGCACCATAAAAAACTCCGATCACGGAGAGAACTATAAAAAAACTAGACCAACTCAAAGCCCCTAATGGCAATAAATACATGGCTACTCTAAACACACCATAACCACCTAGTTTCATTAAAACTCCGGCATGAAGCATCGATACCGCTGTTGGTGCAGATGCATGACCATCAGGTGACCAAGTATGGAATGGGAATAAAGCCCCAATAACGGCAAACCCAATAAAAGTTAATGGGAAAAATAATTTTTGCGCTTCAAGCGGAATATTAACTTTTGCAATTTCTAAAATATTAAAAGTTAAAGCACCTCCATCAGCATTTGAATTGAAATAAATTCCCAATATTCCTACTAACAATATAGCAGATGCCCCCATTAACATCAAAGTTAATTTCATGGCTGAATATTCTTTCGGGCCACTTCCCCAAATACCAATTAACAGATACATAGGGATTACCGCTATTTCATAAAACACGAATAAAGTAAATAAATCAATAGAGATAAAGAATCCATATACACCTGTTGCTAAAACGATTAAGGCAATAAAAAATTCTTTAGGCATATCATCAGTAACCCACGAAATAAACACCCCTGCCAAAACGACGATGGAAGTTAATACAAGCATCGCTACTGAAATACCATCAACTCCTATGGTATAATGAATGTTAAAATGTTCAAACCACACATAGTCTTTCATAAAGACCATAATATCATCATTGATCTGTTTTTCTTTAATATAGGCAAAGACCAAATTAATTGACATCAATAACTGAATGGTCATTCCTATTGCCGAAACAAGTCTTGCTTGATTTAAATTTTTTGTAAACACCAAAACTATTAAGGTGATTACTGGCACTACTACAAATAAAGTTAATATATCCATTGCTGCGTTAAATAATCCAGTTATAAATAAAAATCATTGCTAAAATCACTGCACCGGCAATAAATGCAAAAGCATAATCTTGCACTTTCCCCGATTGTAAACCTTTAATATTTTTTGAAGTTGCCACTGTAGAATTACCAATTAAGTTCATGGTTCCATCAACTATATGTCTATCAAACCAAGCAAATGGTGTTGATATTCTTTTGAAAATAATTTCTTTTGTTACAAACAAATAAACTTCATCCATGTAAAATTTATGATAAGCCCATTTGTAAAGATTGCCAAAGGCTTTAGACACTTGATCTGGCATACTACTTGATTTTTTATAAAAAACATATGCCAATAAAATTCCTAAAAGCCCTACAGTAACAGCAATTGCAGCCAGCGGATAATTTAAGTGTGCTTCGAATGGTTTACTGTCGGCTGTTACATATTCACTAAAGTGGATATACCCTGCGGCAATACTCATAAATGCTAAAAACAACAAAGGAAATGTCATAGACCAAGGTGATTCATGTGGTGTATGTTCATATTTTTTATCTTTTCCCCAAAAAATTCCGAAATACAACCTAAACATATAAAAAGCCGTTAAGCCTGCAACAATTACAGTGATAATGTATATAATTTTGTTCTGTTCAAAGGCTGCTGCTAATATTTCATCTTTACTAAAGAAGCCTGCAAAAAAAGGAACTCCTGAAATAGATAAAGCTGCAATTAAAAAAGTAATATGTGTTATAGGCATATATTTTCGTAAACCGCCCATATCTTTTAAGAAATTACTATGTACAGCATGAATAATTGATCCAGCACCTAAAAATAATAAGGCTTTGAACATAGCATGTGTAAACAAATGAAACATAGATGCCATATAGCCTAAACCTTCATGTCCTTCATATTTTGAAACGCCTAGTGCTAGCATCATATAACCAATTTGTGACATGGTTGAAAATGCCAAAACTCGTTTTATATCATTCTGAGTTAAAGCAATTATCGCCGCTATTAAGGATGATATTGCACCAACCCAAGCCACTAAATTTAAGGCATAACCATCTTCAACAAAATAAAATACCGGAAACAAACGAGCTACTAAAAACACCCCGGCAACAACCATAGTTGCTGCGTGAATCAATGCCGATACCGGTGTTGGACCTTCCATAGCGTCTGGCAGCCAAATGTGCAAAGGAAACATCGCTGATTTTCCTGCACCACCAATAAAGATTAACATCAAAGCCCAGGTAAAAACTGAAAGCCCCATAAATGAAGTTGCTGCCCAATTACCAATTACCGGTCCATCTAAGGCGTTAATGGTTTGAAAATCAAAAGTACCCGAGTAATAACCTACAATTAAAATTCCAATAAGAAATCCCAAATCAGCAAAACGAGTTACAATAAATGCTTTTTTTGCTGCCGCTACAGCGGAAGGTTTTGTATAATAATACCCTATCAATAAAAAAGAGGAAACACCAACCAATTCCCAAAAAATATAGATCTGAAATAAATTAGCTGATAAAACCAATCCCATCATTGAGAAAGTAAATAAGGATAGAAAAGCAAAAAATTTGGTGTAACCTGGATCTCCTTTCATATAACCTCTTGAATAAAGGTGCACCATAAACGAAATTGTGGAAACCACAATAAGCATCATTACAGAAATTTGATCTATCATTACACCCATATCAATTTGAAGGGTATCGGTAAAACTCATCCACCTCCATTTCAATACAAACTGCTGGTAAACACCCTCGGCATTTTTACCAACTTTAAAATAGTATTGATAAGCTGTATAGTACGAAAGGGCTAAAGAGCTGAATAAGCCCAATGAACCTATCCAACCTGAAATTGCCGGTTTAATTTTATTATAATTAATTCCCAGAAGCAGGAAAACCGCCAGCGGAATTAAAGGTATTAAAATGGTATAAGTAAAATCCATAACTGGTATTTATTATTTTTTAGTATTTCATCGTTTCGGTATCTACAACCTCAACCGAAGTGATCAATTTATACAGATTAATAATTATTGCTATCGCTAATGCTGCTTCTGCTGCTGCTATTGCTACGATAAAGAGGGAAAAAAACACGCCTTGTAAATTTTCAGGAAACAAATATTTATTGATCACAACAAAATTTATCGCCGAAGCGTTTAAGATTAATTCAATTGATAACAGCATGGTTATTAAATTTTTACGGGTTAAAAAACCGTACAGCCCTATAAAGAAAATTATAGTAGATAGGGTTAAGATTTCGTATATGCTAATTCCGTGTATCATATTGTATTCTTTTTTTTGAATGATTGAAGACCGAGGACGAAAGACCGAAGACGGGTAACAGAAGATCGATATTGTGAGTCTTTTTCATTTTATTATATTTTTAGATCCTATCTCTCTTTTCATCAAGTTAAAATTTTCATCAGATCCATTTTTTTTTGTCAATCAATTAATTTTTTATCTTAAGTCTTATGTCATATGTCATATTTCTTACACCTTTCGACTTTCAAACTTTTCAACTTTAAAACCTTCAAACTTTTGGCTCTTTGCTTTTAGTCCCTAATTTTGAACTTCCTTAATTTGTTTTAACAGGTTTCAACTTTCAACGCAAAACTCAAAACTCATAACTCTTAATTTTTCACCTCACTCTTCCAATCTCTTTCCTTTTGCTATTACAATTGCACCTATCATTACGGCAATTAATAAAACAGAAATCACCTCGAATGGCAAAATAAACCCTCCATCACCATAACTAAGTAAACCTCTACCAATATCGGCAACTTCTATACTATTATAATTTTCAACGGCCTGGAATGGGTAGGTCCAAATGGTATACAAAGTAATACCTATACCTAATACGCTCATTGCAAAGGCTAAAATTCTTGATTTTAAGGAAGCTTCATCTAATTTTAATTCGATATGATGAACCAATAAAACGGAAAAAATGATTAGTACAATTACACCTCCGGCGTAGACCGCTAATTGTACAGCAGCCAAAAAGGTATAATCTACTAAAAAGTAAATCCCTGCTATTCCCATCAATACAAAAAGTAAGTAAATCACTGATCGCAACATATTTCTGCTTGATACGGCTCTGATTGCGAAAACAATCATAATCAAGGCTATTATGTAAAATATAATTCTTTCCATAGTATTAATCTTCTATTCCTGCTTTTACTTTTGAACCAGGATTATTCAAAACCTTGGTCAATTTGGTTCTATCAAATACTGAATTTTCAAAATTTTGAGCCCATACTATTGCATCAGTAGGGCAGGCTTCTATACACAAACCACACATGGTACACATTGCCAAATGATAAATATGCTTATCTATTTCTTTTTTCTTTTTACCCGTTTCCGGATCTACTTTTCTATCCCAAATAATTTCAATAGAACCGTTGGGGCATGCTATTTCACATTTTTGACAACCCGTACATCTGTGTTCATTTATAGAATCATGTGGCATTAC
>CAYPHN010000191.1:0-6814 GCA_964410265.1 uncultured Flavobacteriaceae bacterium
TCTAAATTTAAAAAATAACCTAATAAAAAAGGTCAACCTATATCAGTATAATACATTGTTTGAAACAGACCCATTAAGTTTATACTTTTTCGCCAATACAAAAACAAGGGGTCTAAAACCCACCCCTTGAACTCTTCCTGTAATTAAAATTTTATATGTTTTCAGCATTTAAAATCTAAATTACTAATTTAAGAAGAATATGCATGCAGTTTTTCGTTTAATAATTTTCTTCTCTTAATTGCATATATGATTTAGGTTGTAAACATGCCGGGCATACTTCAAGAGCTTTTGAAGCTTGGTAAACATAACCACAATTTATACATTTCCACCAAACTTTACCATCTTTGATAAATACTTTATCTTCAGTGAGATTTTGTAGCAATTTTAAATACCTTCTTTCGTGTTCTGCTTCTACACGGGCTATCATTTTAAATGCGACAGCCACTTTTTTAAATCCTTCCTGTTCTGCTATTTTAGCAAATTCAGGGTAGAGACTTGTCCATTCTTCGTTTTCCCCTTCGGCTGCGGCCCTTAAATTTTCTTTGGTGTTTCCAATAATTCCGGCAGAATAAGTTGCTGTTATTCCCAAATCTCCACCTTCTAAAAATTTAAAAAAACGTTTGGCGTGTTCCTTTTCTTGATTTGACGTTTCCTGAAAAATTGCAGCAATTTGTTTATACCCTTCTTTTGCCGCTACTTTGGCAAAAAATTCATACCGCATTCTCGCCTGTGATTCACCGCAAATGCCATTAATAAGTTTTTTTCTGTTCTAGACCCTTTCAAAATATAGTTATTTAAATTATTATTTTAATCCTTTTCTTTTGTGATTTTTACATGCTCTAAAATATCTATCACTTTATCAACCAACTTAGCAATACCTTTATTTACATCATTTGAAAGACTTATTGTCATAGGAATCATTTCCTTTATAGATACTGTTAACAGAATAATCTCTGGCAGTTCTTCCTGAAACTCCAAAGCCTCAATCATATCTTTTAACCCTACATCATGAGCACTGAGAACTGTAGGGAAGTCTTTTGCGAATTTTGGATAAATTACATCTATTGTTCCAGCAGGTTTTGAATCCATTGTAGCGTCAATAAAAATTACCAATGGATACTTCGAAAGAATCGGCATTAAATTAAAACTACCCGTTCCTCCATCCATTATATCCACATTCTCTGGAAGTTCAATTTTACTTAAAGCGTGAATTGCATGAACTCCAACACCTTCGTCTCCCATTAAATAATTTCCAATTCCTAATATCAATATTTTATCTCTTTTCTCACCATCCAAGTAATCATGTGTTTGGTAAAAAAGTTTTTGCAACTCGATAACATCATCTGAAATCATAAACATTTATTTGTAAAAGTCATTAAGTCCAGTTTCAAAAAATCATGCTATTGACTTTATCCATTAGACTTTTGACAAATTAATTTGAGTTAATCGTTTTATTCTTTTTCTTCCTTATTTTCGTTGTTCTGATCGAATCGTTCTGATCTAACAAATTTAAATCCACTAATCATCGATGAAGTTTCTCCTCTTGCTTCTACATAATCGTGGTAAAGAACCAGGTAAACATGAACTAGAATAAATGTCATAAATATCCATGTAGAAATATGATGGATATATCTTACTAAAATATCACCACCAAATAATGGTAAGATCCATGCGAACATATTGGTGAACCACCAATCAGACATATTCGACATTAAGGCAAAACCTGTTGAAAACTGCATAATAACGAGTAATATCATTATTAGATAAGAAAAAGCTGCCAAATAATTGTGCCCAATACTTATATTGGAAAGTTTGTGTTCTTTATCTGGCATCAACAAAATGTCTACTTTAATAACGTGCCAAATATTGTGCATCCCTTTTTTTGAAAACGGAATAAAATTTTTCCAATTTGCAAATCTGTTTCCAACAAAAGCCCAGTAAATTCTAAAAATCATTACAGCCACTAAAATATATGCTGTAATTAAATGTATGGCTCTTATATAACCAAACCAATAAGATTGTGAAGCTTCTACATTAGAATTTAATGCTGGAGGGTCTGCGATAACAAATCCTGTTACAATCAATATTATTGTTGAGAAAGCTGTTGTCCAGTGAAAAAATCTAACCACTGTGCTCCATACATAAACTCTTTTGTAATTATATGTTAGTGTTGTCATATTCAATTCAATTAAACAGTTAAAATATCAAATACTACAGGCGCCACCTATTTGAATCTGACTAATATTTTTCCCATGTTCATCATATAAATGAACCGCACAAGCCAAACAAGGATCAAATGAGTGAATGGTTCTCAACATTTCAACCGGATTGTTTGGATCGGCAATTGGTGTTCCAATCAAAGCCGATTCATATGCTGACATTTGTCCTTTTGGATCACGCGGCCCAGCATTCCAGGTTGTAGGAACAACCATTTGATAACTTTCTGTTTTTTTATCTTTAATTTTTATCCAATGCGCCAGACCTCCTCTCGGTGCCTCCATATATCCAACTCCTTTTGCCTCTTTTGGCCATGTCGATGGATCCCATTTTGTAGTATCGGCCATTCTTGTATCTCCATTTTTCAAATTATTGAGCAATTGATCAAAAAATTCTAAGCCCCAATCTGCTAACAATTTAGTTTCTAGTCCTCTGGCAGCTGTTCTGCCTAAAGTTGAAAGTAAGGCTCCTACTGGCACATCAAGTGTTGTAAGCGCATAGTCAACCACTTCTTTATATTCAGGAATTCCCTTTACATAACCTATTAACATTCTAGATAAAGGTCCTACTTCCATAGGTTTGCCTTGCCATCTCGGTGTTTTAACAAAACTGTATTCTTTATCAACATCCAAATAATCATAAGGAGGTTTAGGACCAGTATAATTAATATTGGTTTCACCTTCCCAAGGATGTAAACCATTTTCATTTCCTCCTTTATAATCGTACCATGATCTATTTACAAATTCTTGTATCTCACTTGTATTCTCTAAATCAACTGGGTGAACTTTTGTTAAATCACCATTTAATATTACACCTTGAGGCCATTTGTATGAATCTGTATTACCATAATTTGCCGATGGTAAATCACCATACGATAAGTAATTGTTAAATTTATTACCTCCTATGGCACCCCAATCTTTATAGAAAGAAGCAATAGCCAAAAGATCTGGTACATAAACCTCATTGATAAATTTATGTGCATCTTTTAATAATTTACTTATATAAGCTAACCTTTCAATATTTAACCCCCCGGCATCGCCTAAATTAATAGCACTTGCCATTCCACCAACTAGAAAATGTGGGTGTGGGTTTTTACCACCAAGAATGGTTTGTATCTTAACTATTTCTTTTTGCCATTCTAATGCTTCCAAATAATGAGCTACCGCCAATAGATTCACTTCGGCAGGTAGTTTCATGGCAGGGTGACCCCAATAGCCTTTGGCAAAAATTCCTAGTTGACCACTATCAATAAATTTTTTAATTCTTTTCTTGACATCTGAAAAATATCCTGGAGAACTATTGTGCCATTTCGAAATACTTTGTGCCAGTTGAGAAGTGGCTTTTGGATCGGCATTTAAAACCTGAGTAATATCAACCCAATCTAAGGCGTGTAAATGGTAAAAATGCACAACATGATCTTGCATCGCATGTGATATAGTTATAATATTTCTAGCCAATTCGGCATTTGGAGGAATAACAATTCCTAAGGCATTTTCAACCGACCTAATAGAAGCGATGGCATGCACAGTTGTACAAACACCACAAGTTCTTTGTACAAATGCCCAAACATCTCTTGGGTCTCTTCCTTCTACAATTTTTTCTATGCCTCTAACCATAGTTGACGAACAATATGCATTTACTACTTTGCCATCTTTTATTTCGGCTTCAACACGTAAATGCCCCTCTATTCTTGTTATCGGATCTATTACAATTCTATTTGCCATAATTTATATTGTTATTTATTCTTTAATACGTTTTTTATTTTCGTTTCCCATTTTTTGGGCTTTCTTCATTTCCTTTTTCTTGGCTATATTAGTTATAACCGCATGCGCTGCAATACCAGCCGCTGTGGCTCCTAACACAATTTTCCCAACCTTATCGGCAGTAGCTTCTATACCCATTCCTGCCAAATTGGTAAGTCTTTCTGAAAATGGATCGTTATCCCAAAAATTATTTTCACTACAACCTATACATGGATACCCAGATTTAATAGGAAAACTAACACCATTGTTCCACCCTGTTGTTCCACAGGCATTGTATGAAACAGGGCCTCTACAACCCAGTTTATACAAACAATATCCCTTTTTGGCTTCTTCACTATCATAACTCTCAGCAAATAATCCCGCATCAAAATTTGGTCTTCTATAACAGCTATCGTGAACTCTTTTACCATAGAATTGTTTTGGTCGTCCCATAGAATCCAATTCCGGAAGAGTACCGAAAGTTGCATAATGTACAATTACACCTGTCATTACTTCTGCAATTGGAGGGCAACCCGGAACTCGTATAATTGGTTTGTTTTTTATAATGGAATCAACTGGCACAGAACCAGTTGGGTTTGGGTATGCGGCTTGAATACCTCCCCAGGCAGAACAACTACCAAAAGTGAGTATAGCAGCAGCACCTGCTGCAGATTCTTTAAGAATCTCTATGGCAGATCTACCTGCAATCGTACAATACGCTTCATTTTTAGTTGGTATGGCTCCCTCAACAACAAGAATATATTTACCATAATTTTCCTTCATTGACTCTTGCTTGGCTTCCTCGGCATTATGACCAGAAGCCGCCATTAAAGTATCCGTATAATCCAATGAAATACTATCAAATATTAAATCGGCAACCAAGGGATGATCTGAACGTATAAAAGATTCTGAACATCCAGTGCATTCTTGAAAATGCTCCCAAATAACAGGTATTCTTCTTTTGGTTTCCAATGCTTTTACAACTTGTGAGACCATAGAAGATTCATATCCCATAAATGCCGTCATGACGGTGGCAAATTTTATAAAATCTCTACGACTGTGACCTTTTCTTATTGTGCTTTCATAATAAGTTTCTCTTACTGCTGTTTTTGTTGCCATATCAATAATTTTATTAAAAAAAAACCTTTTTATATACTCGAGTAAATACAATCACTAAATTTATATAGAATAAAGTACTCATAACATGATCTTTATCATATTATTGGAAAAAGATTTTATTACTTTTATAAGTTAATATCATTAAAATTATATTTTTTAATATGCATGAACTTTCGATTGCCATGGGCATTATAAAAATTGCAGAAGATGAAACTCGAAAAACCCATACAAAAAAAGTAGAAATAATTGAACTTGAAATTGGTACTTTGGCTGGGGTAGAACTTGAATCATTAAATTTTGTATGGCCCTCGGCAGTAAAAGGAACTGTTTTAGAAAATGCACAAAAAAAGATTGATGTGATACAAGCCAAAGGAAAATGCCTGGAATGTGACTCTATTTTTATATTAGAAAATATTTACGATTCTTGTCCGAAATGCAACAGTTTTTTAAAAGGTATTATTAAAGGAAAAGAATTAAGAGTGAAATCTCTTGAAGTAGTATAAACAATTTAAAACTTAAAACTATGTGTGGAATCTGTGGTTGCGGAAGTGAAGAAAATGGTGTAATTATTCAAAATCCGAGAGAAATAAAAATACATCAACATGAACACCATACGCATGAGCACCATCATGATGCACATTCACATGAACATCACCATGGTCATAGCCATGACCATAGTCATACTAAAACTATTGAGGTTGAGAAAGATATATTGCAACAAAATGACCTTATGGCCGCAAGAAATAGAGGCTATTTTGAAGCGAAAAATATTTTCACCATCAACCTTGTAAGTTCTCCCGGTTCTGGAAAAACTTCAATTCTTGAAAGAACCTTAACCGATTTAAAAAACGAAATTTCTTTTTCTGTTATCGAAGGAGATCAACAAACCTTAAATGATGCCAATCGAATTGATGCCTTAAATATTCCTGTAATTCAAATAAATACAGGTAAAGGTTGTCATTTAGAAAGTGATATGATCTATACTGCTTTAAAAAAATTGGATATTAAAGAAAATGCTATTTTAATGATTGAAAATGTTGGTAATTTAGTTTGCCCATCTATGTTCGATCTGGGCGAAAATAAACGAATCGTTATCATTAGTACTACAGAAGGAGAGGACAAACCAGTAAAATATCCAGATATGTTTCATTCATCAGATATTTGTATTATTAATAAAATTGATCTATTACCATATTTGAATTTTGATATGGATAAATTAAAATCTTATGCCCAGCAGATTAACCCTAATTTAATATTTTTTGAAGTATCTGCTACCACAGGAGAAGGTATGGAAAAGTGGTATAAGTGGTTAAAAGAAAATTATAAATAAAGTATTAAATTTAAAATTACCGTTTGCACGGGAATGACATTTATAACTCATAACTCAAAAATAAAATGTGTTTATCAATACCTGGAAAATTAATAGAAATTACAGCTGAATTAGATGAGACCTTTCGATTTGGTAAGGTGACATTTGATGGAATCATAAAAGAAATTAACCTGGCTTTAGTACCCGAAGCTAAAATTAACGATTATGTTTTGGTACATGTAGGTGCAGCCATTGCTATTGTTGATGAAGAAGAAGCAAAAAAAACATTTGATCTTATAAAGACGTTTGATGAATTCAATGACACAAATAACTCCAATGAGGAAAATTAAATAATTCTATTTTAAATAGGGCTTGCTGAGAAAGTCAGATTAAGTTTTACACTTTACACACTTAATTGAATACTCCA
>CAYPHN010000192.1:0-6814 GCA_964410265.1 uncultured Flavobacteriaceae bacterium
AAACAGATTTTAAGTTAAGCCCTTTTGAAGAAAATTCCTTACAGTCAAGAGTTGCACCAATTGTTATTCTTCAAAATACTAATAATACACGAATTGCAATTAATGCTATTGCGCCAAACCTTAATCAAACTGGTGTGATGCTTCCCTCCTCTTCTTTATTAGAATTAATACTGCAAAAATTACAAAAACCTATAATTGCAACCAGTGGAAATATTCACGGTTCGCCAATTATTTCAGAAAAAAAAGAAGCGCAAGAAAAATTGCAACACGTAGCAGATTACTTTTTACATCATAATTTAGAAATTGAATTCCCACAAGATGATTCGGTTGTAAAGTTTATAGGCAATCAACAAGTTGTTTTAAGGCGATCTCGCGGGTTAGCACCTAATTATTTAGCAGTTGAATCGAAAAATATGAAACCCATTATTGCAATGGGAGCACATTTGAAAAGCACATTTTCTTTTGTTCCTAACGAGCATATTTATGTAAGTCAGTATTTTGGAAATTTATATAATTATGACGTTTTAGAACGTTATAAACAAACCATTTATCAATATATTTCATTATTTAGCACCATACCAAAAACAGTTCTTATTGATAAACATCCACAATATCACAGTACAATTTTTGGAAAAATATTAGCATTAAATCAAAATGCAAATATTATTGAAATTCAACATCATAAAGCACATTTCACAAGTGTTTTAGGAGAACATAATTTATTCAATTCAAAAGAAAAGGTATTAGGAGTTATATGGGACGGAACAGGTTTAGGAGACGATAACCATATTTGGGGAGGAGAATTTTTTATCTATCAAAATCAAAAAATAAATAAATTAACTCATTTTGAATATTTCAATTGGGTTGCCAACGATAAAATGGCAAAAGAACCACGCTTGTCATTATTTAGTTTGTTAAATGAAGACATAAGAGGTTTAATTAAAAATAAATTTACTGCAACAGAATGGAAAATATATCATAAAAAATTACAAATCAATACTTTAAAAACATCATCCGTTGGAAGGTTATTTGATGCAGTTGCATCGGCTTTAGACATTTTAGATATAAACTCTTATGAAGCAGAAGCAGCTATGCTGTTAGAGAATTGTGCAAATTCTTCAAAAATTAAAAAATGTACTGATTTATTAGAATTTAAAAATTATGAAACAATTCCTTCCAAATTATTAATTCAAATAATTATTAAAGCATTTAAAATTGATGGTATTTCCAAAGCATTTATTGCACGCAGTTTTATTTATACTTTGGCAAAAGCCATTATTAAAATAGCAAACCAAAACAATATAAACACTATTGCATGCAGTGGAGGAGTTTTTCAAAATTCATTACTAATCCAAATGATTTGTGAAATTGCCGCAAAAGAAAAAATAGAATTAAAATTTAATCGTAAATTGTCAGCTAATGATGAGAATATCTCATTTGGACAATTAATGTATCATCAAAATATTAAAAACTAAAATATATGTGTTTAGCAATTCCAGGGAAAATAAAAAGTATTGAACTGCAATACGATGGTACTGTTCGAATGGCTAAAATAAACTTTGGCGGCATTACCAAAGAAGCAAGCCTAGAAATGTTACCAGATGCTAATATTGGTGATTATGTTTTGGTTCACGTTGGTGTTGCTATTAGTAAGGTTGACGAAGAAGAAGCACAAAAAACATTTAGTTATCTTAAAGAAATTGGTGAATTAGGTGATTTAACGGATGTAGATGATTATTTACCCAAAAAAGAATAACAGTATGAAATATATGTCAGAGTATCGAGATCCTGATTTGGCAAAACAGTATCTTAAAGAAATTGAAAATACAGTAACTCAACCTTGGTCAATTATGGAAGTTTGTGGAGGCCAAACGCATAGTTTGGTGAAAAACGGAATTATTGATATGCTGCCTAAAGAAGTAACAATGATTCACGGACCAGGTTGTCCAGTTTGCGTTACCCCACTACATTTAATAGATAAAGCAATTCACTTAGCTTTAAATGAAAATGTTATACTATGTTCCTTCGGTGATATGCTTCGGGTTCCTGGTTCAAAAATTAATTTACTAGAAGCAAAAGCACAAGGTGCAGGTATTCGTATTCTGTATTCTCCATTAGAAGCTGTTAAAATTGCAGAAGATAACCCTGAAAAAGAAGTAGTCTTTTTTGCAGTTGGCTTTGAAACAACGGCACCAGCAAATGCACTTTCTGTTATTCACGCGCATCGTAAAGGTATAAAAAACTACTCTATTTTGGCTTCACACGTCCTTGTTCCTCCCGCTATAAAAGCAGTAATTGATGATGATGAAAGCAGAATAGACGGTTTTCTGGCTGCGGGGCATGTTTGTACAATTATGGGAAACTCAGAATATTACCCTTTAGTTGAAAAATTTAAAGTTCCTATTGTTGTAACAGGTTTTGAACCTTTAGATGTTTTACAGGGTATATTGATGGTAATTAGACAATTAGAAAATAATATAGCAAAAGTAGAAAATCAATATGCGCGAATTGTTAGAGAGGAAGGAAATATAGAAGCTCAAAAAATGATTTTTGAAGTTTTTAAAATAAGAGATCAAATGTGGCGAGGTATTGGCGAAATTCCAGAAAGTGGATATGCTGTAAAAGACCAATATGAAGATTTTGATGCAAATAAAAAGTTCAAAATTAATATAGAGGAAGCACCAGAACATCCTGATTGTATTTCAGGTCAAATAATGAAGGGTATTAAAAAACCTTTTGAATGCTCTCAATTTGGAAAAAAATGTAAACCAACATTTCCACTTGGAGCCCCAATGGTAAGTAGTGAAGGTGCTTGTGCTGCATATTATCATTATTCAGGTTTAATCGAAGCTTAATTATTTATTAAAATATTATTGATGTCGGATTCAAAAAAATTACGAATGCAATTACAATGTCCAATGCCAAAATTGGACTTTGATATTATAACCTTAGGTCACGGTTCTGGTGGTATATTAACAAATAAACTTTTAGATACAGGTGTTTTTAATCTGTTAAGCAATGATATTTTGGACGAAAGACATGACGGTGCTTTTCTAGAAATGAATGGGAAACTGGCATTTTCTACAGATAGTTTTTTGGTCTCCCCTATTTTTTTTCCTGGAGGAAATATTGGTGAATTGGCTGTAAATGGCACTGTAAATGATTTAGCAATGTGTGGTGCAATACCAAAATATCTATCCTTGAGTTTTATTATTGAAGAAGGTTTAAAGATGAGCGAATTTTGGGAGATTTTGGTATCTATAAAATTTGCATGTGAAAAAGCGGGTGTACAAGTGGTAACAGGTGATACTAAAGTTGTTGAAAAGGGAAAAGGAGATAAAATATTTATAAATACTTCAGGTATTGGAAATATTCATCAAAAGGCTTCAATTTCAGAAAAAAATATCAAAGTTGGAGACAAAATTATTGTAAGTGGCAATATTGCTTCCCATGGAATGGCAATAATGTCTGTAAGAGAAGGATTAGAATTCGATTCAGAAATACGAAGTGATACCAACAATTTAAATCACACTATTATCAATTTAATTGATTTATATGGCGATGATATTCACTTACTTACAGATCCAACGCGTGGTGGTGTTGCAACAGTTTTAAAAGAATTAGCATTATCTTCAAACATTGGAATTGAATTAAAACAAAATGATTTACCAATAGATACTCAAGTTTTTAGTGCTTGCGAATTGTTAGGTTTAGACCCTTTATATGTGGCAAACGAAGGCTTGTTTTTAAGTTTTGTAGATGCAACTATTGCAGACGATTTCTTAAAAGCTTTGCAGCAAGATAAAAACGGAATCAATGCCAAAATTATTGGAGAAGTAGTTGCAGAACACCCTAATCAAGTTGTAATGGAAAGTGCCATTGGCGGAAAACGTGTTGTTAGTATGCTCCCAGGAGAACAATTACCTAGAATTTGTTAGTCTATGAAATTTGATACATTAGGTAACAAAGTAAAAAACGCACGACTTTTTAAAGGTTCTAAATACAATCCGTTTTTAGCGCCAAGAGGTGTTTTTGTAGCAAACAATATGCTGTTTGTAAGTGATACAGGTAGAAATAGAATTTTTATTTGGAAAACCATTCCAACAACCGAATTTCAAGAACCAGATGTAATTATCGGACAAGAAGTAATAGATGAAATTGGTAGAAATTCTGGAGGCGATGTAAATGGAAGCACCTTACTATATCCTTCGGGTATTTGGAGTGATGGTAAAAAACTAATAGTTGCAGATGCCTGGAATCATCGCGTTTTAATTTGGTATAATATTCCAACAATAAATGCGCAACCTGCCGATGTAGTTTTAGGGCAAAAAGATTTTTATTCTAATTTACCAAATGGTAAAATTGGAGACGACCCAACTTCACAAACATTAAATTGGCCTTACGGTGTTTTTTCTGATGGTAAATCGCTTTGGATTGCAGATACTGGAAATAGACGTGTTTTATTTTACAATCAAATTCCAGCAAAAAACTACGTTAAAGCGGATAAAGTTATTGGGAAACCAAATTTTAAAATTCGTGATTACGAAAACAATGAACCTATTTGGCCTTATTCTGTTAAAATAAACAACAAAGGAAATTTAGCAATAGCAGATACACAGTTTTACAGAGTATTGATTTGGAATGATAAGAATGAAGCCTTCATTAAACAAGCAGACATAATAATTGGTCAAGAAAATTTTGAAGCTTGTGGCCAAAATCAATTTCATCTTTCACCTGATAGCAATACCCTTAATTGGACTTATGACGTTTGTTTTTACAACGATGGTATTTTAGTAAACGATACCGGAAATAGCAGAATATTAGGCTTTGAGAATATTCCAACAAAAAATAATGCAGATGCTGATTTTGTAATAGGAAGAGATAATTTTAATACAAGTAGTGACTTTAAAGGAAATTTATTAGGTACGCAAAGTGCCATTTATTGGCCTTTTTCAATCACCACAGAAAAAGACATCTTGTATATTGCAGATACAGGAAATCATAGAATTGTAATTTGTGATATTAAAAATATTTTAGAGTTATAATACCCTCAATTAAAACTCAAATACAACCAATACAGACCAATGACTATTGCAAATAATCCACCTGCAAAACGGATTCCCTTAAAAAAGGTTTCGTTATGTTGTGCTTTTGTATAATTTGTTAATTTTCCAAGAATCAAAGCATAAACTGTCATTGCTAAAACAGTTCCAACAGCAAAACCTATAATATACATTATGCCATCTAATTGATTTTTAAAACCTAAAACAGGTAGTAACAACAAAAAGTGAGCAACACCTGCTAATCCGTGTAAAAAACCAATTCCTAAGGAAGAAATAATATTTTGTTTTATTACTTTTTTATGTGTGTGTTGATGCCCTTCACTATGATTGTGATGATGTTTATGAATGTGAATATATGCTTCTTTTTCAGTATGAATATGAGGGTGCTGATGGGTTTTATCAATATAAAATATTCTATAAAAAGCCCAAGCCCCAACTCCAATTAATACAATTGCTACTAATTGTTCACTATACTTTGAAATTGCATCAACAGGAATAATGTCTTTAAATACTAAAAATAGAAGACCAATAAGTAACATTCCTAACAAATGTCCAAAACCCCAAAACAAGCCTATTTTCCAACCTTTTCTTTTGGTTTCTATAACTAAAGGAGTTACTGCTGCCAGGTGGTCTGGACCAGAAATCACGTGTAACATTGAGGCAAGTATGCCTGCAATAAGAGGGAGTGTAATCATGAAGAAAATAAATTTTATTAAAATAAATAAATAAATATATGATAAATTTTATCAATTTGAATTATTGTTATTGATTTTAGTTTCATTATTAAAAACTAAAAATATTTCCTAAAAATATTTTTTATCCAACAAAATCAATACATATTACGTTATCGCTTGCTAATTCATAAATAATCTCTTAATAAACATGATAGCTATAGCATTTATAACACCAACACTGGAGTGTCTATCTTTGATGAGACAATTTTAATACTATTGATTTAATTTATAAAACAGTAATTATTATTCTAGAAATTTTTCAACTATTTTAATGACAGCTCGTTATAGAAGCTTTAATAATACTATGGATGAGAATTAATGGCTATATTCATATCTACACGCAAACATAAAAAAGCTAGTAAACTCCTTTTATCCTCTCCCATAAACCCTTAATAATTTCTTGACCATCTTCTATTTTCTTTTTCTTTTCAGAAATAATTAATTTATTGTCAATATGTTCTAATAAAAAACTAAAAACAAATCTATCTTCATCTGGTTTCATAGATAAGAGCCCAAATCGTAAATCGTTTAAATAAAGTTTATCATCAACTTTTGATATCGTATACCATGATTCGGTAACAGCGATCAATCTTTTTACTTTTGAATTATCTTTTAAATCTCCAAGTAATTCATGATTTTTCGGATAAGAAGTAAATGTTATTTTTTTATCCTTATCCAAAAGGGAATAGTAACCTATCAAATAGGAATCAGCAATATCTACATTGGCAACCCATAAAATACTATTTAAGGCTGTTGGTTTTACAATAATATTATTATAATTTATATGTTGTTCTTGCAAACTTTTTTTAAATATGTTATAGCTAATTAATTTAAAAACTACTGTCAATATTATATAAGAAGAGCTAATAATTAAACCCAAATTATTTATTTTTTTTCTTATAGGATTTGTTCGTTTATAAAATAGTACGGCTATTATACAAAGCAATAATGGTAAAGTATATATTGGATCTATTACAAAAATAGTTTTATATGCTAAGCGAATATCTAAAGGCCAAA
>CAYPHN010000193.1:0-6751 GCA_964410265.1 uncultured Flavobacteriaceae bacterium
AACGTTTCAAAATTCTTTATCTTCTTCAACTTTTGGCGGATTAAAATTACCCTCTTCATCAAACAACAAATCAAAATCATCTGGTGTGTACTCTTCTTTTTCCCAGTGATATTCAAATTTTTGGAGCCCCTTTTTTCTGTATATAAATGCAAAAACTATACCAACCAACAGACCCGATAAATGACCTTCCCATGACACACCTTCCTTTATGGGTAAAATATACCAAATAATACTTCCATAAATAAAAATAACCGCCAAAGCCACCGCAATCAATCTTATATTTTTTCTAAATACACCACTAAAAAACAAAAATCCAAATAGTAAATATATAATACTGCTTGCTCCAATATGATATGACTTTCTTGCAAAACTCCAGGTCAATAATCCGCTCAATAAGACACCGTAAACAATTACTTTAATAGCAATATTTCTATAAAAATAAAATAAGGTGAAAAGCAGTACAAAAAGAGGAATTGAATTATGATATAAATGTTTTACATCACCATGAATAAAAGGAGAAAATATAATACCTCTCAAGCCTTTAATTGTTCTTGGAAAAATACCGTACTTATTAAAATTATAACCATATTTCATTTCAAACCAAAACACGATCCATAAAAACAAAACAAAATACAATGGTATGGCCAAAATAAAAGGTGAAAATTTAAAATTTTGTGACTTATCCATTTGTTTTTATTAATGATACTAAAATACAATTTTAAATGATTAAGAGGTTCCCGTTTACACGGGAATGACAAACAGATCAACAAGTTTTTATTTCGCTTTTTACTTTTCCCTTTTTACTTTACATTTGTTAAATGAATGAACCTCTTGCAGAACGAATTCGGCCTAAAAACTTAGAAGATTATATAAGTCAGCAACATTTGGTTGGAGAAAATGGTGCATTGACACAACATATCAAACAAGGTATTATTCCCTCGTTGATTTTATGGGGACCTCCTGGTATTGGTAAAACCACTTTGGCAAATATTATTGCTACAGAGTCCGGTAGACCTTTTTATACGCTTAGCGCAATAAATTCGGGTGTTAAAGACGTTCGTGAAGTTATTGAAAAAGCAAAGCATAGCGGTGGCTTATTTACCGTTAAAAATCCTATTTTATTTATTGATGAAATTCATCGTTTTAGCAAATCACAACAAGATTCACTTTTAGGTGCAGTTGAAAAGGGGTGGATTACTTTAATTGGAGCAACAACGGAGAACCCAAGTTTTGAGGTGATCCCTGCCCTACTCTCTCGTTGTCAGGTATATATTTTGAATGCCTTTGACAAACATGATCTAATCGCCTTATTAAATCGCGCTATTGCGGAAGACCCAATTGTTTCAAAAAAAGAAATCATTTTAAAAGAAACCGATGCACTTTTACAATTGTCGGGCGGAGATGCGCGTAAGCTGCTCAATATCTTTGAATTAATTGTAAGTGCCCAATCTGAACCCATTGAAATAACCAATGACTTGGTGATACAAAAAGTTCAAAAAAATGTGGTTAGATACGATAAAACAGGAGAGCAACATTATGACATTATTTCGGCATTTATTAAATCTATCCGCGGAAGCGATCCTAACGCAGCTGTATATTGGCTTGCAAGAATGATTGAAGGCGGAGAGGATGTGAAATTTATCGCCAGAAGATTATTGATCTTGGCATCAGAAGATATTGGTAATGCAAATCCTACAGCGTTAATCTTGGCGAACAATACTTTTCAAGCTGTTGCTGTTATTGGTAATCCTGAATCGAGAATCATATTAAGTCAGTGTGTTATTTATTTAGCAAATTCGGCGAAAAGCAACGCTTCTTATCAAGCCATTAGTGATGCCCAACAATTGGTTAGGCAAACAGGAGATTTGTCTGTTCCTTTACATTTAAGAAATGCTCCTACAAAATTGATGAAAGACTTAAATTATGGTAAAGATTATAAATATGCCCATAGTTATGAAAATAATTTTGCGGAACAGGAATTTTTACCCGATGAAATAAATAATACCAAACTTTATGAACCAGGAAATAATGCTCGCGAAAATAGCTTTAGAGAATTTTTGAAAAAACGATGGAAAAATAAGTATGGGTATTGAAATTGGCTGCCCTTAGCTTTTGGCTTTTGGCTTTTTGGTATCAGGTGGCAGGTAGCATGGAGTAACTCAAAACTTTTAACTTTTAACTTTTAACTCATAATTCATAATTCATAATTCATAATTTGAAATTCATAATTTCTAATACCAACGTTTTTTCTTTTTTTTAGATGCCTCTGATTTTCTTCCTTTTTTATACTTGCTTCCCTGTTTTTTATGAACTTCTGGTTTTGCATTTGGGTCTAAAGGGTATGGATGATCATCTTCAATAAAAATATTTTTATGAATTAGTTTTTCAATACTAGTTACATAGACCTTTTCATCTGCAGAACAGAAGGAATATGAAACGCCTTCTACGCCAGCTCTTCCTGTTCTACCAATTCTATGCACATATATTTCAGGTAAATTGGGTAAATCAAAATTAATTACGGCATCCACATTTTTAACATCAATACCACGAGCAGCAACATCCGTAGCAATTAATATATTTACCTCTCGTTTTTTAAAACGTTTTAATGCTTCTTGTCGTAAATTCTGAGATTTATCACCATGAATACTATCTACCAAATAATTATTTTTTAATAATGCTTTTTCTAATTTATCTACACCAAATTTGGTTCGCCTAAAAATTATTACGCTGTCGCGGATGGTGTTTTTTAATAAGTGTAAACAGAGTTCTATTTTTTTTGGCTTAGGAACATAGTACAGAGTTTGGTGTACAGTTTTTGCAACAACCGAAGAAGTAGTTATATCAATAATTTCAGGGCTGTTTAAAATAGTATTGGCAAGCTGTACTACTTTATTTGGTATGGTTGCAGAAAACAATAAAATTTGTTTTTCCTTCGTGCAACTTTTTTCAATTTTTAATACATCTTCAATAAAACCCATGTCTAACATCAAATCGGCCTCATCCAAAACAAGGATTTCAACATTGGCTAAATTTACAAAATTTTGTTTATAAAGGTCTAATAGTCTGCCTGGTGTGGCTACCAAAATATCTACACCTTTTTTAAGTATTTCTTTTTGCGGTTCTATGGAGGTACCGCCATAAACCACGGTTGATCTCAAATTGGTATGTTTTCCATATGTTTTAAAGTTTTCGTCAATTTGAATAGCCAATTCCCTTGTTGGACTCACAATCAAAGCTCTTATTCTTTTTCCTATTTTTTTTGAGGCATCTTGCCTATCATAAAGTAATTGTAAGATGGGTAATGCAAAGGCAGCGGTTTTACCCGTACCGGTTTGAGCCGAGGCTATAAGATCTTTTTTTGCTAAGATTAATGGAATTGATTCTTCTTGAATTAAAGTCGGCCTTTCATAATTTTTTTCAACAATTGCTTTTAAAATTGGCTTGTTTAAATGTAGATCTTTAAATTGCATAAAGTAGGTTCTTTATGCAAAGGTACCCTATTTTGACTTCTCTTTTAGTTGCTTAATTTTAATATTAAATGCGGCAAAAAACAAAGTCATAAACGGACTTAAATAATTAAAAACTGCATACACAAAATATTCACTTACACTAACTCCAAGCACACTAGATTGATAGGCTCCACATGTATTCCATGGTACTAATACAGACGTAACAGTACCCCCATCTTCTAATGTTCGACTTAAATTCTCTGGAGCTAAGCCTTTTTCTTCATAAGCTTTACTAAACATTTTACCTGGTACAACAATTGCTAAATATTGATCTGAGGCAGTTACATTCAATGCCAAAGTACTGGCAACAGTAGTCGCAAATAAACCAAATACAGAATTTGCCATTTTCAACAAAGCAGAACTAATTCTTGCCAAAGCACCAATGGCATCCATAATACCTCCAAATACCATGGCACAAATTATTAACCAAATAGTACCTAACATACCACTCATACCTCCTGCAGAAAATAAATCATTTAATGCGGTATTGTCTGTTTCTATAGATGTTTTAACAGTAATAGCATTCATAACTCCTTGATAAGCAGATTGAAAAGTCAAACTATCCGCCCCAGCGATTTTAGCCACCACATCAGGCTGAAATATCAAGGCAAAAACACCTCCTAAAAGGGTGCCGATCAGCAAGGCAATTAATGGCTGTGTTTTTCTTACTATTAATAAGATTACCACTAGCGGCACTATAAATAACCAACCACTTATATTAAATGTTTCACTAATAGAATCTAATATAAGGTGCGTGTCTGTGGTGCCAGATGTATCAATTGTAAATCCAAGAATTATAAAAACTATTAAAGTTATGATGATGGTCGGTACGGTTGTTAATGTCATATATCGAATATGGGTAAACAAATCTGTACCTGCCATGGCAGGGGCTAGATTCGTAGTATCAGACAAAGGCGACATTTTATCGCCAAAATAAGCACCCGATAAAACTGCTCCTGCAACCATCCCTAAAGAAATACCTAAGGCGCCACCAATTCCTATTAGTGCAATACCAACAGTAGCTGATGTCGTCCATGAACTACCCGTAGCAATAGAAATAATAGCGCAAATAATTACCGTAGCAGGAAGAAATATTGTTGGATTTAATATTTTTAATCCATAATAAATCATGGTTGGAATCACTCCACTTATTAACCATGTGCCTGCTAAAGCCCCTACAAACAAAAGTATTAAAATGGCACCTGTAGTAGATTTTAAATTATTGGCAACTTCTTCAATCATTCTTTGGTAAGAAACTTTATTCAAAAAACCAACTATAGCAGCAACCGCTCCTCCAAGCAATAAAATAAACTGATTGGAACCACTTAATGCATCATCTCCATAAATATAAACATTATATGCTAGCATGATTACCAATGCGATTACAGGAACCAAAGCTTCCCAAATATTTAGTTCTTTATTTTTAATAATATCTCTATCCATAATTGAAACCTCGGTCAAATTAATTGCATTGTAATGTTACGTAAATTCACCGGATATTAAAAATCCAATTTTTATTCGTAAATTTAAGCTTTAACCCTCTAAACTAATACATTATGAAAAAATCAATTTATTACTTAATTTTGGGCTTTATTGCCATTGGTTTATTTGCTTTTGTAGACAAGGAAAGCAACCCAGAAAAAACATTCAATCAAACTTTTAGTGATGTATTATTACATGCTAAAGAATATACCATTCAAGTGGCTGAGGCCATGCCAGCTGAAGACTATGGTTTTAAACCTTCTGATTCTGTACGTTCTTTTGGCGAACAAATGGCGCATATTGGCATGTCTACGAGCATGATACTACACAATTTAATTAAAGGCGAAGAAATGAAAATGGATATGGCAGAGATGGGCAAGCTTGAAAAAAGTGTTGGTGCCTCAAAGGAAGAAACGATTAAATTGTTAAATAACGCTTTTGACGATGCAATCAATTCGTTAAAGAAAATGGATCAAAATGAATTAAATAAAACTTTTGTGTTTATATTTTCTCCTGACAAACCTGAATTCACAAACGAACAAGGCTTTCTATTCTTAAGAGACCATGGTACCCATCATCGTGGACAAGCAATTATATATCTTAGAATGAAAGGAATAAAAGCACCTGGGTACAGAGCATTTTAACTATTATATCAACTAAAATTCTATAAACTTCATCACGTTTAAAAAATGATGAAGTTTTTTTTATTTATACGCAACCTATTTGTAAAGTTAACATCTTTACTATTGAACCCCAAGATATGCATTTAGAACGAACTATATTAGAACACCTCAATAATAATGATAACGGTAATTTTATCGACATCACGTTTGTTGACGAAAATTATAGTGATTTAAAAGCTACCTCTGAATTGTTAAATGAAAAGAATTTAATTCTTCTCGATAAGAATAGTTCTAGAGATTTTGAAGCTTTTGGGATTTCAAACCTTAGAGTCAAACGACTTAAAGCAAAAATTAAAATGAATGGTAAAATTCACCTTCATACCCTAGAGAATAAAGAAAGGGAACTTGCTTTGAAGAACAGAGGAAAAGAAAAAAATAGAAAATTCGCTTATTTTTTTAATTTTTAAAAAAATAGTGATTCAATAATTTACTCAAAATTGATCTTCGGATTAGCAAAATGGGGCTTGAATTTTATTCAATCCCTTTTTTTGTACCTATGTTTCAATTGACTTCCCTGATCTTCTATTAGTGTAGAAAAATTAATAAATAACAATTATAATTTTTTTATTCAATCCAAAAAACTTAATGTAAATAATATTTTTGAATAATCATCGTTATTAAAAAAGAATTACTTCCCTCAATTTCCCTCTCGATTAATAAAATAAATTGCTAAAGACATATTGCTATATATGAAAAAGTCAAATAATGATGCTCTAATTATACGTTCGTTAGAGATTAAAATCTTTTTATTAGAACTCGAAAAAAATTTATTAGACCTTAATATTGAAAAAGATAAACTTAACAAATAATTAAAACTGCTTTAACCTTTTATCACAGTTCTTTGTTATGTGCTGGCTTTCCGCGTTATTAATTTCGTTTAATCAATAATTGTAAACCTAAACCTATGAATACAAATCCGCTCACTTTTTTCATAATTTAAAAGCATCAATTAGAAATCGGTCTAGCATAGAGCATACATAAAGGTACGTAAACGTTACCTAGAAGTAATTAATTTTTTTGGAAAAATGTATTATACTGATATAGGTTGACTCTTTTTTTGTTAATTTATCTCGTTCA
>CAYPHN010000194.1:0-6732 GCA_964410265.1 uncultured Flavobacteriaceae bacterium
TATCAAGAACTTGATTTTTCAAAAACAGAATCAAATATAGTTCGTTGTCCGGATAAGGCTGTTGCCGAAAAAATGATCAATAAAATTGATGCCATTAGAAAAGATGGAGACACCATTGGCGGAACCGTAACTTGTGTTATACAAAATGTACCAATTGGTCTTGGCGAGCCAGTTTTTGATAAATTGCATGCAGCTCTGGGTAAAGCCATGTTATCAATAAATGCAGTAAAAGGTTTTGAATACGGTAGTGGTTTTGAAGGTTCAAAAATGAAAGGATCTGAACATAATGATCTTTTTAATGCCGATGGTACTACCAAGACAAATCTTTCTGGAGGTATTCAGGGCGGAATTAGCAACGGAATGGATATTTACTTTAATGTGGCATTTAAACCTGTGGCAACCACTATGAAAAAACAACAAACCATAAACTCAAAAGGAGAGATTGTTGAAATGCAAGGTAAAGGAAGACATGACCCCTGCGTGGTACCTCGTGCCGTACCAATTGTTGAAGCTTTAAGCGCTATGGTAATTGCAGATTTTTATCTAATACATAAGGCCTACAAGCATTAAACCGGACTTTTAGAGTTAAATTTTTACAAATATTTTATATCGTTGTTTTAGTCAAAAAAATCTATTAGTTTTTTAACAAAATAATATTTATTGAAAAACAATTAAAATAAATTAAAATTAATTGCGTTTAGTTTTAAGTTAATTAATTGTTAAGAAAAATAACACCACTCCCTCACCTAACAATTTTCAACAAAATTATTTTATTTAATGCTTCTTTTGATAAGATAAAAGCATTTAAAAAAATGACATCCGTAAATGGATTTTAAAAACATGTTGACTATATTATGAGGATCAAAATAAAATTGCTAACCGATAAAAATCATAAAATTTTACCTTTCTCCCCAGATCCCTCTAACAATAAGCAATTATTGTGTAAAACAGATTTATTTCTGTTTTAAAATACTTAAAAATAAATTGGGAATTAATTGCCAATAAAATATATTGATCTAATTTTTTAGATTAATTAAGATCCCTTTTTTTTGGACTGCTATCGAGATTCATTTCTCATAGCGGTCTTTTTTTTACCTCACCGGGTGACTTTGAGTCACCCGGTGAGTGATATATATATATATATTAAATAACAAACCTCAGGGGATCATTTAACTGGAAGGTGTGGCAAGCCCTGAACCCAATATTAAGAATCAATCCAAGGGTTGAAGTACCTGGCTGCCGACAGGTTGACCCCAGATCCCGCTGAAAAGCGGGATTAGTTCGATTAACTAAAAAAGTGAAATTAATTTTTTAGAATCTCACGAACAAAAAAACGCCTAAATAAATTTAGACGTTGTTAATTTAGGGTGGAAGACCGGGTTCGAACCGGCGACCCTCGGTACCACAAACCGATGCTCTAACCAGCTGAGCTACAACCACCATTTTAAACTATAACAGTTTAATTTCAGCAAACTTGTTATTTACAAGCGGGTGCAAATTTAAATAAAATATGGTTTTCTACAAACTAAAAATCAAATTAAATCAAAAAAAGAGTTCACTGCAACATAACGTTCTGCAGTAAAGCCTTCTGCATAATCAACCCCAATCAATCTACCCATATCTTGTGCGCGATAAGTGATACTATTTAAAAAGTTTTTTGTTGCAATTGGTGATGTTGGTTCTTTGCTTTTTGGATCATAAAATTGTGAACTATAAGCCTTTACGGCCTCCATTTTTTTCTCCATATACCCTCCTACTTCCACCACAAAATCAGGCTCAATATTTTTCCATTGTATATAATGATATACAAATTTTGGTCGCCAAGCTTTTTGTAATACACCCCTATCTTGTGTTTCAATTTTTCTTAATCCAGATAAAAAACAAGCATCCGAAACTAATTTACTTCCCTTGGCATGATCTATATGCCTGTCGTCAATAGCATTGCACAAAACAACTTCAGGCTGGTATTTTCTAATCATTTTTATCACTTTCATTTGATGTATTTTATCATTGACAAAAAATCCATCAGCGAAAGCTAAATTTTCACGAATTGTAACACCCAAAATATTTGCTGCCGTCCTTGCTTCTTTATCTCTTATCTCAGCAGAACCTCTTGTGCCCAGTTCTCCTCGTGTCAGATCTAGAATACCAACTTTCTTGCCATTGGCAATTTCTTTGGCAATAGTAGCCCCTGCACCTAATTCTACATCATCCGGATGCGCACCAATAGCTAGAATATCTAATTTTATCATTATTTTTATCTTTTAAAGGCCTGATTTAAATCTGCAATAATATCTTCAATATTTTCAATCCCAACAGATAGTCGAAGTAAATTTTCACTTATACCTTGTTTTTTTCTTTCTTCTGTAGATAATAATGCATGTGAGGTTAAGCTAGGCATTAATATTGTCGACTCAACGCCTGCCAAACTCATAGAGGCTTTGATCATTTTCAAATTTTTTTGAAATTTTTCTGCATCTAAAATTTCCTTCAATTCAAAAGACATCATACCTCCAAAACCATGCATTTGTTCTTTGGCAATATGGTGATTGGGGTGATTGATCAATCCAGGATAATATACCTTTTCAACCAAATCATGCTTATCGAGAAATTCGGCAACCAATTGCGCATTTTCATTGTGTTTCGCAACTCGAACTCCTAAAGTTTTCATACTTCGCTCTAACAAATAGCACATAAAGTCACTAATATTACCACCTAAATTCTTTCCCTTATTGAATATTTTATGGATATGTTCTTCAGTGCCAACAACAACTCCGGCCAAAATATCGCTATGACCTCCTAGATATTTAGTGGCACTGTGAATAGATATATCAATACCAAGATCTAAGGGCGTTTGATTGATTGGTGATGCAAAAGTATTATCAATCATACTAATGATATTGTGTTTTTTCGCAATCTGGGCAATGGCTTTAATATCGGTAATGGTCAACAAAGGATTTGATGGTGTTTCCATATAAATCACTTTGGTGTTTTCCTTTATTAATTCTTCAAAATCATTTGGTTCTATTCCCTTAGTAAAAGAATAATGGATGCCAAAATTATCGAACTCTTCTTGTACTAAGTTGTAGGCTCCACCATATATTTCATTTTGAAAAATTACATGATCGCCTTGTTTTAAAAAAGCAAATAACGTTGTGCTTATTGCGGCAATTCCAGAAGCGAAGGGTAATCCTGCTTCCGCATGCTCTAATGCCGCAGTTTTCTTTGCAATTACTTCTTGATTGGGTGTATTAAAATATCGTGGATATCTTTTTACATCCGTATCTAAGAAAGGATATGAACTGGCCATAAAAATTGGCGAAACAGCACCTCCAAATTGTGTGTCTTTTATTTCACCCTCGTGTATACAAATTGTATTGGTACCTTTTTTTTTCATCTTAAACTATTAAAATCCAACTGCTTTATCATCTCCTCTAGGATCTGCGCCTCCTTCGAGTTTACCATTTGGTAAAACCAATATGGCATCTACTTTTCCTAAAATTCTAGAATCTCCCTGATTTATATTATAACCTTTGTTACGTAAATTTTGAAAAGCAACGGTATCAAACCTTTTTTCAAATAAAATTACATCGGGTAACCACTGGTGATGGAAACGTGCTGTGGCAACCGATTCTTGCATACCCATATCAAATTCAATTACATTCAAAATATTTTGTAACACTGAGGTAATAATTGTTGAGCCTCCTGGTGACCCCAAAACCATTTTTAATTTTCCATTTTGTTCTACTATGGTTGGTGTCATCGAACTTAACATTCTTTTTTCTGGAGCTATGGCATTGGCTTCTGCTCCTATCAAGCCAAACATATTTGGCTCGCCAGGTTTGGCACTCAAATCATCCATTTCATTATTAAGAAAAAAACCTCCTTCTTTTACATAAACCTTTGAACCAAATGCACCATTTAAAGTATTGGTAACTGCAATGGCATTTCCAAACTGATCTATAATAGAATAATGTGTTGTTTGATCGCTTTCCATAATCTCTATATTTCCATGTGAAACATCTTCAGAATTTGTTGCTTTATTCCAGTCAAAACTTTGCATTCTTTCATTATTATAAGAGCTGGACATCAATTTTTTTAACGGAATGTCATTAAAATCAGGATCTCCTAAAAAATAAGCTCTATCTGCATAAACTCTTCTTTCTGCCTCGGTTATTAACTGAATGTATTTCACAGAGTTATGTTCGTATTGCCCAATATCATATGGCTCTATACTTTTTAATATTTGTGCAATACAAATTCCACCACTTGAAGGAGGTGGCATAGAAATGATGCGAGAATTTTTATAATTAAAAATGATCGGATCTCTTTCAACAGCCTGATACTTGGCCAAATCTTCTTTTGTTATAATTCCGCCAAGATTTTGGACATATTCTACCAAAATATCAGCTGTTTCTCCTTTATAAAATTCATCTCTTCCGTTATCTCGTATTCTTTCAAAAGTTGCAGCCAGTTTTAGATATTTTACAGTATCTCCAACTGCCCATTCTTTGTCTAATAATATAATTCTATCATTGGCCTCTTCAAAATATTTTCTATATTTATTAAAACTATTTGCTTGTTTTTCAGATAATATAACTCCTTTCTTAGCTAGGTCTATAGCAGGTTGAATTAAATCAGCAAAAGGTAAAGTCCCAAATTTTTGATGAATTTTAAAAAGCCCTGCAACAGTACCAGGAACCCCTACAGCCATAGCTCCTAAAGTACTTTTATTTGGAATTATATTTCCTTCTTCATCCAAATACATATCTCTAGTTGCAGCAAGTGGTGCTTTTTCTCTATAATCAAAAGTGCCTACCTTACCATCTTTGGTTCGGTAAACTGTAAATCCACCGCCACCAATATTTCCTGCAAAAGGATATGCTACCACTAAGGCCAAATCCGTAGCGATCATGGCATCAAAGGCATTACCTCCTTTTTTTAAAATAGAAACACCAATGGTCGAAGCTTCATGTCGTGCACTTACTACCATAGCACTATCGGTTATTAAACCGGTTTCTATAGTTTTTGTTACAACTTGTTCTTTACACTGAACATATACCAATACAATTAAAAGTATAAAAAGTAATTTTTTCATTTTTTAGTTAAAATATTTTATTCAAAATTATTATTAATTTCCTGTAATTTTTTGGCCGAGAAGTTACGTAACTTTTCAAAAAATATATTGAAGTCTTGCTCAAATTCTTTATGCAACTCTTTTAGATCTAAAATAGCCATATGCATTTGAGATCTTTCATTCGTTCTTTTATTCATACCAATTAGCACTTTTTCAATACCACTATAGGTTGCATAGTTCGTCAACCAGTCATTTTTGATCATATAAGGCGATAGGTGTTGTACCCTTTCGGGAAGTGCCTCTAACTGCCCATTTAAAATATTATAAAAATTATGTGTATAAGTCCTTAAAGGGATATCGCTGTAATTTTTCCAATTCTTTGCTAAAAAATAATCGTAAAAAATATCAATAATAACACCTTTATAATGACCATATCTTTGGTGAAGTCTTCTTTTACTTTTTTTTACAATTTCATGGTTATCCGTAAACCAGTCTATTTGTCTGTGCAAAATTATTCCTTTTTGAATCTCCTCAGGATATTTTAAATAAGATTTTCCCTTTACAGAATCGGCTATAAAATTTCCAATTTGAATAGAAGGTTTATTATTAGAAAGATAAATATGTGCTAAGTAATTCATCTATATTTTAAATAAATATTATTGGCTAATTTATATCAAATTTATGAATAGTCACATCTTATCATCAATTTAAACAATATTAACCTTGTAAATACCTATATATTTAATTTATATTATAAATAATTGATTGTTAACTATTTAACTATTATTATTTTTGATATGCATTCTATTTTTACCTACTCAAATTGAGTATTTTACTAAAAATGTATTAAAAATTACATACAATTAAACACAAATTCCTAACTTACATATTATTAATTAATAATTTAACTCAAAATTTAAAATTTTATTATGAAAACTAAACTTTATGCCTTATTAATTATAGTGTTTATTACACTACCAATTATGGCACAAAATTACCAAGTAAGCGGTACAATTACCGATTCAGACGATCAACCTTTACCAGGTGTTTCTGTAATCGTTAAAAATGGTACTGAAGGAACTACATCAGATTTTGATGGATTGTATTCATTGCAAGTAAACAATGGTGATGTATTAGAATTTACCTTTGTTGGATTCACAACAAAAACCATCAAAATGGATGGTAGAACATCGATTAATGTTCAAATGAAATCTGGGGTTTCCTTAGACGAAGTTGTTATAGTTGGATCAAGAAATCCAAACAGAACTGCAGTAGATACAGCAGTACCCGTAGATGTAATAGATATTTCGGAAATAGTAACAGTTGGAGCTCAAGTTTCATTAAATGAAATTTTAAATTATGTTGCTCCTTCTTTTACGTCTCAAGCCCAAACTGTATCAGATGGTACAGATCATATTGATCCAGCTTCTTTAAGAGGCTTAGGTCCAGATCAGGTATTGGTGTTAATTAATGGGAAAAGGAGACACACTTCTTCTTTAATTAATGTAAACGGTACGGTTGGTGCTGGTAGTGTTGGTACGGATTTAAATGCTATACCTACTTCAGCAATCAAACGTGTTGAGGTATTACGTGATGGTGCATCTGCACAATATGGATCGGATGCGATTGCTGGTGTTATCAATATTGTTTTAGAA
>CAYPHN010000195.1:0-6730 GCA_964410265.1 uncultured Flavobacteriaceae bacterium
GCACCAAAAGGGTCAAAAGCCAAACCTAAATTACTTTTAAAGGATTCTCGAGATCTTGGATATCCCATTGCCCTTGGCGGAAATAAATCCAACAGAGAGTTTGGAATTGCCAAGGTATTAACATCAATAGTTTGCATCAAAGCTTTTAAAGCTTCTTTTTGCCGCTTCTTATCTATTTGTTTAACTATATTTTGAGAATCATCTTTGATAGCAAAAGAATAATCCAAACCTCCAATTATTTTTGAAACCGCCTCTGTTTGATAGCGATGATAAAAATAAATTGGTACAAACACATCTTCTAGAATCGAATATGGCTGATTTGATTTGATATTATCTTTTGAAAAATTCTTAATAGAAAAAGCCCTTACTTCCAAAACATTTTTTAACTCTTCAACGATATCATTACCGTTATCCCATAAATGTGCATAGGCATGTGCACTTCCTTTCGGACGAGCATCAGCATCTGAAATATATCGATAACCACTTTTAATAGCTTCCTTTACAATATTTTGTAAATGTTCAGCTTCATTGTTTTCAAAATCCTGATAAGCATAAGCTACGGTAAATTTATCCCAATCACCAATACCAATGGCATAGGCATCAGAAAAATCAATTTTATTCTTCTTTACATGTAATTTAGGATGAGGGTAATCCATAACAGAAGATCTATTATTTGTGCTTGCTGCAAAATTATGAGAAAAACCTAAGGTATGACCAACTTCGTGAGCAGCTAATTGACGAATTCTAGCCAGAGCCATATCCAGTGCAAACTGATCATCCAAATCATTATTTGCATAAGGTGCTTGTAATGCTTGAGCGATTAAAAAATCCTGACGAATGCGTAAAGAACCCAGACTTACATGACCTTTTAAAATTTCACCAGTTCGAGGGTCCGAAATAGATCTTCCATAACTCCAGCCTCTTGTTGAACGATGTACCCATTGTATTACATTATAGCGCAAATCTAAAGGATCGGCTCCTTCGGGTAACATTTTAACCTGAAATGCATTTTTATATCCTGCAGCTTCAAAGGCTTGATTCCACCAGCTTGCACCTTCCAGTAATGCTGACCTTACAGGTTCAGGAGCTCCTTTGTCTAAATAATAAATAATCGGTTCTTTGGGTTCGCTTATAGCGGCTGATGGATCCTTTTTCTCCAATCTGTGACGATAAATATATCTTTTAACAATGGATTGATTAACAGGAGTGGCGTAATCCATAAAAGTCATTGGGTATGCTCCTGATCTCGCATCGTACACTCTTGGTTGATACTTATTATCAGGTAACGCTACAAAAGAGTGGTGTTGATGTACTGTTACCGCACTAGCATTTGGTGTAACACTTTTTATTTGATAGTCTTTTGCTTTTCCTTTAAAAGTTAAAATTGCATCAAACTCTATATTTTTAGGAAATGCTTTTACTCTATCTAAATTTATCGCACTTCTGGTTTTATCCAAACTGTAATTACCTTGTTTTTTTTGTTCCAATCTACTGGCTACGCCATGCGCATCCCTTATCAAAAAATCTGTGAAGTCAATTAAATATTTATTATTCTTTTGTTCTTTGATGACAAACCCAAATAAAACAGATTTGGCGAAAGCCTCTTCTATAGATTTTTTTTCGTCTATATTATCCGATATAGCACGAAAATACTGATTGGGCTGCAACAACAATAACTTGTTACCTGCCTTTTTAAATTTTACTACAACACCACCACCCAACTGACCTCGATCCAAACCAATATCATTGGAACCAATACCTTCTGAAAGGGCTTTCACATATAAAAATTCAGTATCTAATTTATCAACTTCAAGGTATATTTTATCCGTTTTTTCTTCGTAATAAAAATTAAAAAAACCCGAATATTTAACCACATCTTTATTATCATTAAAAAATTGTGAAAAACTGTTGTAAACCGTAAAAAATAAGAAAAGTGATAGTAATAATTTTTTCATGTGTCTAAATTTTTATTTTTTATAGGTGACACATGTTGTTCGCTATTAGTCACCTCCTTGTGTGTCAAAATTTGGTATGCTGGTTTCATGTTTATATATTTTCTATAAATCTATAAAATTAGTTTGACAAAATCGATACTAAAAATATCATATCTTATTAATTAGTTTATTTTTGCCCCATGGTTACATCAGATCAGATAAAAAATTTAAATAGGAGAATTGGCAAGTTAAAAAGCTATTTGAACATTGATAAAAAATTGATAGAAATTGCAAATGAAGAAGAAAAAGCTTCTGCTCCAAGCTTTTGGGACAAACCCAAAGAGGCGGAAGTTTTAATGAAAAAACTTCGGGGTATTAAAAAATGGGTTGAAGATTATAACCAAGTTAGTTCTGATAGCGAAGATCTTAACGTTATCTATGAATTTTTTAAAGAAAATGAAGCTACAGAAGAAGATGTTATCAAACAATTTGATAAAACATTTAAATTACTCGAATCGCTTGAATTTAAAAATATGCTATCTGATGAAGGAGATAATCTCAGTGCTGTTTTACAGATAACTGCTGGCGCTGGCGGTACCGAAAGCTGCGATTGGGCACAAATGTTGATGCGCATGTATATGATGTGGAGCGACAAACAAGGCTATAAGATAAAAGAATTAAATTATCAAGAAGGAGATTCTGCTGGCATTAAAACGGTTACACTCGAAATTGATGGCGAGTATGCTTTTGGTTATTTAAAAGGTGAAAATGGAGTGCATCGATTGGTTAGAATTTCACCATTTGATAGTAATGCAAAAAGACATACTTCCTTTGCCTCAGTATATGTTTATCCTCTTGTGGATGATACTATTGAAATAGAAATAAATCCGGCAGATATTACATGGGATTTTGCCAGATCTGGAGGTGCAGGTGGACAAAATGTAAATAAAGTTGAAACCAAAGCAATTTTACGTCACAAGCCTTCAGGTATTATGGTGGTAAATTCGGAAACCAGGTCACAATTAGAAAATAGAGAAAAAGCCATGCAAATGCTTAAATCGCAGCTCTATGAAATTGAATTACAAAAACAAAGAGAAAAGCGAGAATCTATTGAAGCTAACAAAATGAAAATAGACTTTGGGTCACAAATAAGAAACTATGTTATGCATCCTTACAAATTGGTGAAAGACGTTAGAACAGGTTTTGAAACAGGTAATGTAGATGCTGTAATGAACGGAGATATTGATGGTTTTATCAAAGCTTTTTTGATGGAAAGTAATGAAAAACCAAGTGATAATTTGTAAAATTTTATTTGTACTAAATTCATTATAATTCAAGCTCCATAAACCATCAAAGATATATTAGGATGATTCTGAAAGAGCTCTCACCGGGTGACTCAAAGTCACCCCGTGAGTAAAAAAAGTCTTCTGCTGAATTATAAAAACACTAACAAATTTTATCAAAAGTTTTTTTGAGTAAAGACTCTAATTTTATCTGAAAAAAGCACTATAGATAATTCTTATAACAGTCTTTTATATAATTGTATTTTAGAGTGTTATGAGTTTTAATTAAAGTTTTAGATTAGCACTTAATATATATAATAATTATTTTTTAAATTTGCTTTAAAAGCTCATCCACAGCTTTTTTTAATTGATTATCTTCTCCTTTTATTTTACTATCTGGATTATTTTTTACAATAAAATCTGGTATCGCTCCATTAAATTCCATGTTGGTTTCAGAGGCTTTTATAAACCATCCTCTAAACGGCATCCTTACTCTTGAGCCATCGATCAATCGTTTAGATCCTGTAGAAATTACAGCGCCAAAAGTTGGTACTCCTACCAAAGATCCTATGCCTAAATTTTTATAGGCATGTGAAAAAATTTCGGCATTTGAATAACTCGCTTCATTACATAATGCTATAGATGGTTTTGTCCATGATGATAAGGGTAAACGTTCGCTAAACGGATATTTATTTTTGAATTTTTTATGATCTGCTTTCAAATCTAATGAAGCACCTCTTGGAATGGTATATGCATGTTGTTTTACATTTAACACTGCCATCAAATAATCGGTTGTCCATCCACCACCATTATAACGTACATCAATAACTACCCCTTCTTTACCCAAGCCAGCTGCTGTTAATTCGCTTTCAAATCTTTCAAAACTTGTCCAGTTCATCCCTTGAATGTGTATATAACCCAGTTTATCATTTGAATACAATGCCGTTAAGCGTTTTTTCTCATTGACCCAATCCTCATATTTCTCTGTTCTGTCTTTTTCTTTTGGCCGAATTACAACTTCTTTCCTTTGCCCATTTTTATCAACTACATTCAAATAGATTTTTTCATTGCTCATGTTATTGAACAAACTATAAAAATTAATCGATTCGTTAAGGGTTTTGCCATTGACAGCATGAATCACATCTCCTTTTTGTAAAGTACTCACCTGTCTATTAGCAGGCATATTGTACGTTACATAAGTAACTTGCATGGCTCCATTCTCTTGCGGTTCTAAAGTCAATCCTAACAATCCTGTTTTATCTTTTTGTAGATCCGTTCTACTTTCACCACCTCGCAACCCCATATGACTCGCATTGATTTGCCCCAACATCCAATTAAAAATAGATTGAAAATCAGTTCGAGTTGAAGCCTTTATAGCCAGTGGTTTATAAATTTCTTTTAAGGCATTCCAATCCTGCCCATGAAAATTAGGGTCATAAAAACCATCGTTAATTGCTTTCCATGCTTCTTCAAATATTTGATTTGTTTCTGCTTGATAATTAATCTCCATAGATGCTTTAATCGGCAAAGGCTCCTTTTTATCATCTTTTAATTTTATTCTATTTAATTTACCTCCTTTTGCCGTGAAATAAATAAACTTATTATTCTTATCAATAACTATATTTCTTGGACTTGTATCGCCTTTGGTGAGCTCTTTCTTATCTTTACCATTCCATTTTATTTTATAAAGGTCGGCATTGAATTCACCATTACCCCTACTTCCATCTCCGGTAACATAATAGATTGTTTTACCATCCTTTGAAAATCCTTCTATGAATTCACCTCCTGAAAATGAAGTAACTTGTACTTTTCTTTTATAAATTTCATTCAAATCAATTTTTACATTTGGAATTGTTTTCTTTTCTTTTTCTTCTTCCTTCTTTTTTTTATCTCCCTTTTCAGGAATATCCTCTTCGTCCCAATCTTCTTTCGTTTTTTGCCAATCTTCTTTGTTTAACCAAATAAACCAAACATCATAATCACCATTATTCCTAAGAGATGAAAATGCAATTTTAGAACCGTCAGGACTCCAAACCGGCCTATCGTCTCTTTTCGGATGCATAGAAATATTAACTGGTTTTACGCTGTTATCTGCTTTGTGAATATAAATCTCCTTATTAAATTCTAAATCACTTAAGCTATAAGCCAACCATTTTGAGTCGGGAGACCAATCAATACTAGAAGGTGTATCCCAGCCATCCAATAAAGTTTTTTCATTACTTAAACCTGTTCCTATGGCAATATTTGCTGTAATCAATTTGCCTCTTCCTCTCTTATATACAATTGTTTTACCGTTTGGAGAAATAATTGGACCACTCTCATCTTCAAGGGATGTAGTGAGTCGTATCGTTTTGTGTTTTAGAGTTTTGAAAATATTTTTTTCGTTTGGATCATTTGATTTTAATAAATAAAGATCATTTTGACCTGCCTTATCTGAAACAAATATCAGAGCCTCATCAGATAACCACTGTACCATTCTATCTCTTTCACTTGATTTGGTAAGGTTAATAGTTTTGCTTTTATCTTTATTATTTTCGGTAATAAAAATATCTCCTCGAATAACAAAAGCACTATATTTAGAATTAGGAGATGGTTTTAGCTCTTCTATTTTTCCTGTAAAAGTTTTATACGCCATTGGATCAAAGCGATAATCTGACTGCAGGTCCAACAAAATTTGAGTTTTATTTTTAGAATTTACATCAACAACAAATAATTTATCACCTTGAACCAAAATTATTTTCTTTCCATTTTTACTTAAATTAAAAGAAAAAATACCCATTTCACTAAAAGTTGTTATTTGTTCATCTGTTCCAAGCTTTGACCCATCATCAGATAACTTAATTTTATGCACATTGTACCTTCCACTTTTAGCCGATTGATAATATATCGTATTATTATCTGCCCATTTTGGGTAAAAATCATTACCATTAAAAGTGGTTAATTGTTGGTATTTGTCCTTTTCAATATCATACAACCACAAATCTCTATTGGCAGAACCATAATAGGCTTCTCGTTGTATTCGGCAATGCCCTTTTACAAATGCGATAAACTTTTTATTAGGTGAAAGTGTTGCATCAAAACCAAAAGCATTCATTTTCAGATAGGGAGTACCACCATTTTGATTAATTGTTTGAATTTCTGGAGCCCTTTCTACCTGTTTAAAATTACGGCTTGTATTAAAAATTATTTCACCATCATCTATATAATCTGTAAGAGCATCATTAGCAGAGTGATATGTTAAGCGTTTAGAGATTCCTCCCCCAGAAGGGATAGTGAAAATATCATTATTACCAAAACGGTTACTTTGAAAAGCAATGATCTTACCATCTTTACTCCATAATGGTTTTGTATCATATCCTTCGTGAATAGTAAGCCTGTTCAAATTAGATCCGTCGATGTTGGCTGTCCAAATATCACCCTGATAGTTAAAGGCAATTTTTGTACCATCAAAATTTAATGAAGGTAAATTTATTAAGGGATTTTGAGCGGATAAAAAATTTATTGTAATTAAAA
>CAYPHN010000196.1:0-6710 GCA_964410265.1 uncultured Flavobacteriaceae bacterium
TGGCAATTCAGCCCTGTGCCAAGAGCACAGGGATTTCTTGCCATTTCTTTAAATGAAGTATAAAGTTTATGTAATGATCATTGTTATTATTTAGTTTAGCTTAAGGCAACCTCTATGAATTCATAGAGGTTGTCTTAATATTATTGCTATATTAGACACGAATCATTTATTAACTTTTAAAATGAAATATTATAAAAACATTTTATTTAATTTTATTATTATCACAATTGTACTTATAAGCTGTAATGCTGATGAAATAAATTCACCATCTACAGAACATCTAGGAAGCATTGATCCTGAAGAAAGTACGGTTATTTATGATAACAGAACTTACAAAACTGTTAAAATAGGCGATCAAAGGTGGTTTAAAGAAAATTTAAATGTTGGAACATTATTTATTAGAAATAGTACAAGTGATGACCAAACGAACAATGGTAGCGTTGAAAAATTTTGTTACAACAATGAAGAAAATAACTGTAATACCTACGGAGGTTTATACCAATGGGATGAATTGATGCAATATATTACTACTGCAGGAGCTCAAGGGTTATGCCCAACAGGTTGGCATATACCTACAAGAGAAGAATTTGACATATTAATTGATTTTGTCGAAAAAAGTTCGAATAGTTTAAAGGCAATTGGACAAGGTACTGGAAACGGAGCCGGAACAGACACAAGTAATTTTTCAGCACTTTTTGCAGGTCACCGAGATCATAATGATGGTGAATCACATGCTTTGGGAGCAGATGCTATTTTTTGGACATCTACCCAAAATGGTGAAAATGCTTTTACTATTGACCTATATAATTACAATAATGCTGTTTATTCCATGCAATATCATAAGAAACATGGATTTAGCGTGCGTTGTTTAGAAGACTAAGTCCTTTTACTTGTCTGACTAAAGTCTACCTAAAAAAACTATACTCAGTGGATTTAGCTTTTCGGGAATTTTGGCGAATTTATTATTTTTCTTTACCAAGGCAAAATTTTCAAGCATAGCCGTAGCTACGGTTTAAAATTTTAACACAGATAAAGGGAAAAATAAAAAACGAAAAAAACGAAAAGCTATGTGCATTGAGTATATTCCTTCTGAATATTTAAAAGTTCGTAATTCTGATTGTTAATTTATTTTTTTGACAATTCAAACATTCTTGCCATAGCAATAACTGGATTATGACCTAAATAATCTTTACAAGGCACATTGTGTGGTGTATGAGGTTTTCTTTGCACATCTTCAGGGCTACCGCCAAATGGATGATAAAACTCCCATATTGTTCCCGTTTCATCAAAAATTCTTGCCGTATTGTCTAAAGCTTTTTCAAGCAATTTAGCTGCAGCGTCTTTTCTGCCATAATTTAAACATCCTCTTGCTGCCCAATAAGTCATACTGTTCCATGTAGGGCCACGCCACATTCTCAATTCAAATTTTTTATCATTAACTCCAACTGATGAAAGAGGATGTTCTGTAAAAAACATATCTGGGTTTAATAAATAATCATCAATAAAGCAGTTTGCTTGTTCATCAGTGGCTGCTCCTACAACTAATGGCCACATATTTTCAAGAGCAGTTTCTTTTAAAGAATCATCTTTGATTGCCCAAATATCATAAAACATTCCATCTTTTTTATCATACAAATCGTTTTGAATAAATTCTTGTAATTCTTTCTCTCGTTTTTCAAAAAAATCGTTATTAAAATCTAAATCTTTCGACCATTTATTTGCCATTTTATATAATAAATATACATGTGATGTTGCATCAATACAAGCCCAAGCACCCATTTCATCCAAATCAAAACGAATTCCTTGGTCTACACCACTCTCCCATTTTTTAAGTAGAATATCATTATAAAAAAACCCTTCTCCTTCTGCTTTTCGTTCATTTTCAAACCAGGTAATTTGTCGAACCAGCGAAGTGTAAAAAGTATTTAACACCTCTTTGTCACCTGTTTGATCTACATAGTCTTGCACAGCTACAACCCAAACTGGAGGATGACCTGCATCTTTTTTATTCCAATCAACTTTATCTCTCATTACTTTCATATTAGGCACATCTTCACCTCCTATCATCCAAATAGAACCTGGTAATAAGCCACTTGGTTCTTGATTTTTTACATCATTGTACAATTGATGTAAGGCGTGTGTTGGGTAAGAAGGCATTACATCTATAATTTGATGTACAACATCCCAATGCCCAAAAGCTGGCCCGTATACATAACCCGGACCTATTTCTTCCCAGTCATAATCAAAAGGAAAAGCAGCAGGGTGTGTACTTCTCTTATGCAATTTCGCAACATAATTAAGCATGGGTTGCCATTCTTCTTTACCTAAATTACTTGCTTCTTTAAAAAGAGACTCCCAACTATCATCTAAAGATTGTTTGGTTTCATTCTTAGATACTTCTGTGTTTTTTTTATTATCTGCTATTTGTGTACAAGATATTGTAATAATAAAAAAACATAATAACCATTTCATTTGTTGCTTCATTTTATTGTTTTTTAATTCAATTTCATTTAGTTAAGTTATCGTCACTGATAGTATAATGTGCTAAGTCTACCTATTAACTCAATATGTTCAAAATTATAAATCACCTGCCATAGAAAGAGGGAAATCTTTATTTGGAATATGTGCTTCTTTCATTTTTTGAATTAAATCTTTAAATATTTCTGGCTCTTCTTCTGATTTATTTATGGTTTCATTAGGGTCCTCATTGATATTAAACAATTCTGTAATGGTACCTTCACTAGATTTAACCTTAACAATTTTCCAATTTCCCTTTAAAACTGCTTGTCGCTCCAAGCCATCTGAGGTAAACTCCCAATATAAATAAGGATGCTCTTCTTGATTTTTATTTCCCAACAGAGTTGGTAAAAAAGAAATTCCATCAATTCCTAATAGTTTATCGATTCCTATCAACTCTGCAATAGTTGGCATTACATCCCAAAAAGCAGAAACATGATTGGTTGTTTTACCAGCTTTAATTTTTCCTGACCATTGTGCAATCATAGGTACTCTAATTCCTCCCTGATAAAGATCACGTTTATAACCTCTTAGGCCACTTGCGCCATTAAAAAAATCAGGGTCTGCGCCACCCTTATAATCAGGGCCGTTATCACTTGTAAAAATAACTAAGGTATTATCAGCTATACCAAGTTCTTTAATTTTTGCTAAGATTTCACCTACATCACGATCTAATCTAGATACCATGGCCGCATAAGTTGCATGTGGAAATTCCTGAGAGCAATAAGTTCCAACATTCCAACCCTCACCATAGTCTCCACCTTCTTTTGCTATATATGGAGTTTCCGGAAATTTACCTTTGTATCGGGCAATGATTTCATCATCAGGAACGATTAACTCTAAGTGAGGAATAATGGATGGTAAAAAAAGAAAAAATGGTTCGTCTTTCGAATTTTCTATAAATTCAATAGCTCTTTTTTGAATAAGATCACTGGCATAAACTTCGGTATGCATACCATCATTTCCTTCTAAAATATCTTTTTTATCATTGTCCCATAAGTGTTTTGGATAATAGCTATGTGCTTGTCGCTGACAGTTATACCCATAAAATTCATCAAAGCCTAAATTGTTAGGATCGCTTTTACTACCAATAAACCCTAAGCCCCACTTGCCAAATGCTCCAGTTTTATAATCTGCATTTTTTAACATTTTTGCCAAGGTAAATTCTTCACTCATTGCTGCCTGCCCTTCCGGTTGTACTTCTCTATTACCTCTAACAGAAATATGCCCAGTATGCATTCCAGTCATTAACGAAGCCCTTGAAGGTGCACAAACCGTACTACCGGTATAGTGGTTTATAAAAAGAATACCTTCGTTTGCCATTTTATCAATATGTGGAGTTTTAATTTTTTGCTGACCATATACACCCAAATCTCCATAACCAAGGTCATCGGCCAAAATGTAGATAATATTAGGTTTGATCTCTTTTTTTGCTAATTCAGCTTTTTTATCTACAAGTTGACAACCAAATAAATTGACAATCAAAATATAGCAACAAATTAAAAAGAAATTGTGAAAAAACTTATACATATTCTTAAAATTTAAAATGGATTCTTTTATTTAGTCAAATTAATATCTACTCCTATTACAATAAGCATTCCTGATTCAAATACACCAAGATCTGGTGCTTTATCACTATAATTTAAAAACACTTTCTCCCCTTTCAACCAAGAAATATTTTGATCAACAGTAATCAAATTTGAGTCATAATCAATGTTTATAATATTTAATTCATGTGTACTAATTTTAACAATATCACCTTTTATCAAACCATTACCATCGGTAAAATACAAAGCATCTACAACTGGTATTACAGTACCAGAGCCTTGTGAAATTATCTCAGTTAAAACAATTCCCTTATCTCTAGAGCTACTATTTTTTTTAAGTCGATAATCACCCGTTTCTGCATGTTTAAATTGAGGATTATCTGCCCTATTATTCCATGCATCATATGTGTAAAATTGTTAAAATTCTTTAATTGTTGTATTTGATTTTTGTGGAGGGTTCATTAAACCCGCATCTGTAAAATAAAATACTTCTGCATTGGTTTTTTTTGAATAGATAATATTATTATAAATCTTACCAAATTCAGGCGTTGCGTTCCAATCAAAAACAATTTGAGCGGTTGATGATGCTTTGTCATGCAGTATGTTTGTGTTGTTATAAAAAATATTATTTACTACAACATTATCACCATAAGCTATATTAATATATCCTTCTTTGGCTGGATTAAAGAGATTTGTTGCAAACTCCATTCCAAATCCTTTCTTGCTAACTATTTCAGCAACTTTAAACCCTTGTTCTCTATTTGACGCTATCAAATCGAGTACGATTTCATTACTTCCACACGCGGCTATTACATTATTATAAAATCGGTTATGCTCGTTATGCCACGCCTCTGGGTTTTTTGCTTTTCCTAAATAGTTTGCCCAATTCATACCTGTTAAACTATTCTCAAAAATATTACGGCGGATTATAGAGTTATTTCCGGCATACTGAATACTTGACGCTGGAGAAAAACCAAAAAAATTATTTTCAATAATATTAAACATCGATTTCTGAAAAGGTTCATGTCTTTGGCTCTCAACTTCCATACAGCGCCACTCTTTATTGGTGAGTGTATTGTTTCTAATTACAGATTGCTGAACACCCAACAAAACCAAGCCTGTATGTGATGCGTTGCCAAAAAAATTGTTTTCAACCAAATGACCCAAACCTCCATCTAAACTGAGTAAATCTGTACCTCCATTAAAGTAATTATTGGTGATACGAATACCATCTCCAGCATATCTAAACCTACAATTACTCCAACCAAGGCCTTTTGTAAAATAGCAATTATTGATTGTTATATGATGGCTTCTATAACTCAGTAACCACCTGTCTACTTTCGATATTTTTAAACCTTCTATTGCAATAAAAGATTTGTCATTTAATGAAATAGCTACGGTACCTAAAGAATCTGGCAACATATTCATTTGTTCAAATATTGCCTTGTGTTTATTTTCTGCTTTATAGATAATATATGCATTTTCTTTTCCTGAATTTAATGGAGCAATTGGTGTCTGTTTATAAATACCATCCAACAAAATCGCAATATCTCCTGGTTTTAATGTTTTATTAGCTTTGGCTAAAGACCACGGTACTTTTCTTGTTCCTAGGTTATTTAATTCTCCATTAGGAGAAATATAATAAGTAGTAGGTGATAAAATGTTTGTGTTTTTCTCACTTTCTTCTTTTTCAAAACAGCCTATGAGCGTGGTAAGAATTAAAAACATAAAAATTAAAAATCTGGCTGTATATCTCATAATAAATTATTTTTTTGGTACAGCTTTCACCAATAAGTGATTTTTAAAATTTATATTTAATGTCTCATTTCCAACTATTTCTCCAAGTTTTTGATTGTTTTCATAATCTATAATTTCATATACTTTATCTTCTAAACCTCGAAACGCTATATTTCCATTCCAATAATCAGCGTAAAAGGCATAGTGTATTACACCATCTTTTAAAATGGCATGTGTTTCTGGTTTATCATAGGCGATATCATATAAATTAAGATACTCACCTTTACTTAATGTATGGTCATTATAGATTTTTAACCATTTGGTAAAAAGATCCTTTCTTTCAGGCGATAAAAATCCAGGATATTTTGCCCTTAAAAAATCAACATTATCTTTTTCCTTACTCACGAACATAGTTCCTGGTATTCCTCCAACGCCTATCATAGATGGGAAATTTTCGGATGTATATCTACGCTCTATATGGTCACCATAAAATGCAGCCTGAGGGCCCATAAGCGCTTTTATGGTTTTTCCTCTATGTCTAATTTGCCAAGTAGTATTAAAATCTGATGATACAGGTTGGTTGTAAAAGGGCATCTTATAAAATGAAGGAAACATCCCACATGGGCAAACTTCTAGAATAGCATCTGGTTTAAGTTTTACGGTCTCTTCATATATTATTTTATAAATTTCGGGCAATGCTTCTACAGATGCTTCTGGGTATTTATGACCGTGATCTTTGGCATAACATTTCCCAACGGCATTAATCAATTCTTGATCTACCTTAAACCCGTCAAAATTCCATTCACCAATAATCTTTTTAACCATTTCTCTATAATAATCTTGAACTTCTTCTACTGCAGGGCATAAAAAAGGTGTGAATTGTTTTTCCATAAAATTACCTCCTTCAAG
>CAYPHN010000197.1:0-6609 GCA_964410265.1 uncultured Flavobacteriaceae bacterium
TTTAGTATTTTTAAGTCTTAATTCAATAAACTACCATGAAAAAATTATTAAATATTGTATTTGTTTTATCTGTTGGTTTTAGTTTTGGTCAAACAGCAATAGAAATAAAAAATCAAGTCAAAGAATCTATTATCGAATTACAAGAGTTTGTTGCAATTCCTAATGATGCTTTGGTGTTAGATGATATCCTTAAAAACATCAACTGGCTTGATGATAAGTTTGCATCAAGAGGTTTTAACACGAAAGTTATAGAAACAGAAGGAGCTCCACTATTTTATGCAGAATTGTTAACAAAAGAAAAACTACCAACCATTTTATTTTATATGCATTTTGACGGGCAATCAGTCGATAATTCTAAATGGAATCAGGAAGACCCATATAAGGTTGTTTTAAAAACAAAAAAGGATGAGGTTTGGGAAAAGATAGCATGGTCAAAAATATATGGGGAAATAGATATGGATTGGCGACTGTTTGGAAGATCAACTTCGGATGATAAGGGACCAATAATTATGTTTTTAAATGCAATAGATTTATTGAAAAAAAATAAAAAGAAAATTCCATTTAATATTAAGGTAATTTTAGATAGTGAGGAAGAAAAAGGCAGTAAACCTTTACCAAAAGCCGTTCGAGACAATCATGAATTATTGAAAGCAAATTTTTTAGTAATTAACGATGGACCCGTACATCATTCTAATAAACCTACACTGGTTTTTGGATGTAGAGGCATAACTTCGTTATCTATAACAACTTTTGGCCCGATAAAACCACAGCACAGTGGGCATTATGGAAATTATGCTCCAAACCCAGGGTTTAGATTGGCAAAAATTTTGAGCAGCATGAAAGATGATAATGGAAAGGTTATTATTGATGGGTTTTACGACGGTATAAAATTTGATGAAGCTACCATGAAAGTTTTAAAAGCCGTGCCAGACGATATTACTACTATTCACAAAAACTTAGCCATTAGCAAACCTGAATCCGTTGGCACTTTTTATCAGGAGGCTTTACAATACCCATCTTTAAATATTAAGGGACTTTCTTCGGGCTGGACAGGTAAAAAAACCAGAACTATTGTACCGGATCGAGCAGTGGCCGAAATTGATATTCGTTTGGTTTTAGAATCGGATGGAAATAAGTTGAAAAAATTGGTAAAAGACCATATTATAAACCAGGACTATTACTTGGTTGATAGAGAACCCACTATGGAAGAGCGACTTAAGTACGATAAGATTATTATGATTAAAGAAGGATCTGTAACCAATCCGTTTAGAACGGACCTTAATGATCCTAATGGCATATGGATTGCTAATACTTTAAAAAATATATTTAATGAAGATGTGGTTAAGATCAGAACGATGGGAGGAACGGTACCAATCGCACCATTTATTAATGAATTAAAAATTCTGGCGTTTATAGTTCCTTTGGTGAATCCAGATAATAACCAGCATAGCCCTAATGAAAACCTTAGAATTGGGCAAATTGAATATGGTATTAAAGTATTTTATAAATTGTTAAGTACACCAATGCCTTAGTTAAGTTTTGGTGTCTTTTTCAATAATAACAGTTGGTATGATATATGAAAATTCCTTTTTAAGGTAATGCAGATAATGTTTATCATTATTCCATCTTATTATTTTCTCTGAGTTTATAAGCTTAAAATAATTTAACTTATTCAACGTTATAGTTTAACTCCCTAACAGTTTTTAACTAAACTGCTAGGGTTTTTTGTTTTAATAAGTGAAATAAATTGAGATAATATGAAAAATAAATACTTAACACAAACCTTTATGATTGTTGTGTTTCTAAGCCATTTACTAGGTTTTTCAAAAGAAGGTATTGAACCAGTTTCTGAAAAGATTATCGTTAAATCTAATAGTTTTATAAGTACAACCGATCCGGGATGGTCATATTCTTGTGACGATGGTATTGAAGTAGAACTTTTAAGTTTAGGCTTAAAAAAGAGTGTACCGGCATCTATAAATATTCCTAATATTGAAGAAGTAACTCGCATCGTAGTTGAAATAGTGTATAAAGGGAAAAACCCAGGAGATACAATTGAAATTAAAGATGCTGACGGAAATTCATATACGGCAAATAAAGAAGTTCCTGTTGGAGGTAGTTCAAATGTTTGGTATTATAGAGTAGATTTGCCAGCTACAACATCTATAACTTACTCAAATACAACAAATGTTAAATATGCACAATCTATGTTGGCCTATGTTTTTAGAAAAAAGAATAATGGTACTGCTAGTTCAGGTGTATTTACGGCTTTGAGTGGATATAATGATGTTCAAACCACAACAATTCCTATTCAAACCGATTCAGGTCCTAGAACTGTGACTGTAGAATTACCAATATCAGAATTAACTCCTGATGGTAGGTATATTCATATTGAAATATCGGCATCCGATGGAAGTTTTAGTGAGTTAACAGAAATTATTAACAGTTTTGCAACAGGTAAATGTTGTATTAAAGTTTTTAAATTAACCTTAACTGATGTGGCAGGATCAGTCAATGAAGTAGAAATTAAAATTGATTCTCGTAATAAAAAAAATGGACAAAGTGTTAATGGTCAGTCATGGGTAATGGGAGGTGCAGTTAAAACCAATGTTAGATGTAGTTGTGTTGAAACTGATACTGAATTACCAACTGCTGATAATTTTATTGATCATATTTTAATTGAAGATATAAGTCAATTACCAGAAATTACTTTTTCTGACAATTGTTCAAATGTTACTGTTGCATATTCAGAATATTATAGTCGACAATCTTGCGAGATTGATTTTGGTCCTGTAAATACAGGTTCAAATATTTGGTTTAATGACTTTCCTTTTGATAAAAATCATCATTGGGATAAAGGATATTTTCTACAATTTATCGATGGGTCAGCAAAAATATATGGTAAAATAGTTAATAATTCTGAACCCGACTCAGGATGGAATGCCGAAATTCTTTTTGAAGGATTGGTAGGTTACAATACCTGGTTAAACTCAGGAGGACAGGTTGGTAATGACACACAAAAAGAACAACGTAGTTATGCAAATATTGATTTTAACAAACCTTATAAATTAGATGGTTTTGGAAACTACAGGAACTCTAATTTATCCTTAGTCACCACTTACAATCTAAATTATATGGATATTGGACCGAGAGATGTGTATGGTGATTATGGTATTGGTTTTTGGTCTTCTTATGAGGGAACTGTAAATGGACAAAATCTACCAGGCGGAAGTTCACAATTTATTGAAATGAATGCATCCCTAAAAAAATGTGTATTTGCAAGAGATGGAGCTGATTTATTAGTTCGCGAATGGGTAGTTACAGATGCGGCAGGTAATTCTAAAGTATTTATACAACGAGTTGAAATGGAGTCATTAATCCAATTTTAATCAAAATATGAAACAGATGAAAAAAATAAACTTTATTTATATATTAGTTTTTGTTGGCTTTATAGCTAATGCACAAATACAACAAGAAGATTTTAATACAACCGGTTTACCGGAAGGATGGTCAGTAAAGCAGCCCAATAGTGGATGCACGTGGGAGTTTGGTTATAAAGGTAAAATACTTGGTAGTGGGTTTCAAAATCCAGCTTCTTTTCAAACTGGAGGAGTTGTATTTAATGATTATGACTGTGGTGATTTTAAGAATAATGTTATAGAATTAATTAGCCCTTCTGTTGACTTAATAAAACAAAATATTGTAGAATCTTCTATTGAATTAACATACAATCTTCAAACATTCTCAAATGATGGTAATTTTAAGATAAACGTTTGGGATGGTAACGTCTGGCAAAATGTATGGAATGATTCTGAAGATACAAATGATATTAACTCCGGAAAGAATAAATCAATTAGCATTGACGTAACTGATTACATAAATAGTGCTTTTAAAGTGAAATTTATTTATGATGATGAAGACTCTTTAACATGGGGTATGGGAATTGATGACTATAAGCTTACAGGTGTCGTCTCTTCAGATATTGAAGGCTTAGAAAATATAGGGTTCGTTTATTATCCAAACCCTGTAGTGAATGATGAATTAACACTTGTTTCCAGTAAAAATATTTCTTTAGTAAATGTTTATAATAGCATCGGACAAAGAGTTCTTTCTAAAAAACCGATTGCATTAGAGTCAAAATTAAATATGCAGAATTTATCTACAGGTGCATATATAGTAACAGTACTTATTGGTGAAATAGAGGGTAGTTTTAAAATTATTAAAAAATAGAGTATTAATCCAGCTTTTTCAGCTGGATTGGAATCTTATTGTTTGTTGCCGTATTATTGTATTGGAATGTTCTCTGATTGCTTTTAAATTAAATAACTCTATATCAGCTAATTATCATATTATCACATTATCACATTAACAAATTGATTAAAAGAGATTGCCGCAGTCGTACCTTCTTGACAAACTCGTTTTAATAAAATATTACCACATTGGCTCATTATTTAAACTCACTCACAAAATGTAATTTAACTGTAGGATATTTGCTCTGTGTCATTTGTACGGTGAATTCAGAATCGGCCAAGAAAACCATCTGACCTTTTTTATCTCTGGCTAAATAGCGTTGTTTAACTCTTTTAAACTCTTTGAACTCTTCGCTTACTTCTTTTTGTTCCTCTACCCAACAAGCCTTGTGTACATTTAAATTTTCATAAGAACACTTTGCACCATATTCGTGCTCCAAACGGTATTGGATTACTTCGAATTGTAAGGCACCAACGGTACCTATTACTTTTCTCCCGTTGAGATCTAAGGTGAATAATTGTGCCACACCTTCGTCCATCAATTGATCCAAACCTTTTGCCAATTGTTTGGCTTTCATAGGGTCGGCATTATTTACATATCGGAAATGCTCTGGTGAGAAACTAGGAACCCCTTTGAACTCAAGTATCTCTCCTTCGGTTAAAGTATCGCCAATTTTAAAGTTACCGGTATCGTGTAAACCAACAATATCGCCAGGAAATGATTCATCTACGATTTCCTTTTTTTCAGCAAAAAATGCATTCGGACTAGAAAATTTCAATTTCTTACCCAATTTAACGTGTAAGTAATTGGTGTTTCGTTTAAAAATACCTGAAACAACTTTTACAAAAGCTAGTCTATCTCTGTGCTTAGGATCCATATTGGCATGAATCTTAAAAACAAAACCTGTAAATTTTTCTTCTTTAGAGTCTACCAAACGCTTATCGGCCATTTTTGGTTGGGGTGATGGAGCGATATCAATAAAACAATCTAGTAATTCTTTAACACCAAAATTATTTAAAGCCGATCCAAAAAAAACGGGTTGTAAATCACCGTTTAAATAAGCTACTCTGTCAAATTTTGGATAAACTTCTCTTACCAATTCTAGTTCTTCACGCAAAGTGTTGGCTGCAGTTTTACCAATAATTTCATCTAGTTTTGGGTTTTCAATATCTGTAAATTCAATACCTTCAGAAAGGGTTTGTTTTACATCACCATCAAAGAGATTTAATTTTTTATCCCAAATATTATAAATTCCTTTAAAATCATACCCCATACCAATAGGGAAACTCAAAGGTATTACTCGCAATCCTAATTTTTGTTCAATTTCATCTAATAAATCAAAAGCATCTTTTCCTTCACGGTCTAATTTATTGATAAAAACAATGATAGGTATTTTACGCATTCTACAAACTTCAACCAATTTTTCGGTTTGTACTTCAACACCTTTGGCAACATCAATAACTACAATCACACTATCTACAGCAGTTAAAGTTCTAAAAGTATCTTCGGCAAAATCTTTATGACCAGGAGTATCTAAAATATTGATCTTTTTGTCTTTATAGATAAAAGCCAAAACTGAAGTTGCCACCGAAATTCCACGCTGACGTTCTATTTCCATAAAATCAGAAGTAGCACCTTTTTTAATTTTATTACTCTTAACTGCACCTGCTTCTTGAATGGCACCACCAAATAATAATAATTTTTCGGTCAAAGTAGTTTTACCAGCATCGGGGTGAGAAATGATGCCAAACGTTCTTCTTCTTTCTATTTCTTCTAAAAAACTCATGCTTGCAATTTTGGTGCGCAAAGATAGGGTTAATTTGATGATTTTAAAATGGGATGGAGGATAATTGTTTTCAATTTGAAATATGCTTTTAAATAACAAAATGAGGAGGTATAATTATGCCATATAAAATTGTATTTTTAACCTGTAATTCGCAGTTTCAATAGTTTGATTATTATAATCAACATCGTTGTGAATTGCTTTCAAAATTGTATTTTTAACCTGTAATTCGCAGTATACCATAGCTAAATCGCTTGGTATAGTGTGAGTTAGATTTAAAATTAGAAACGAAAAAACCTACTCAACCTTTAGAATAATTCTAGTTGTTGGGTAGGTTTTTCTGTTTCTACAGGTTTTTGACCAAAAAATAATTCCATCATTCCAAATTGCTTATCGGTTATTTCTAGGATCCCTACTTTTCCGTGTTTTGGTAAATTCATTTTGGTTCGTTTTACATGAACAGCTGCATTTTCTCTACTAGGGCAGAAGCGCATATAAATTGAAAATTGAAACATACTAAAACCATCTTTTATCAATCCTTTTCTAAAGTTTGATGCTGCACTACGTTCCTTTTT
>CAYPHN010000198.1:0-2641 GCA_964410265.1 uncultured Flavobacteriaceae bacterium
TTCTTTTGCTGATTTATCTGACTTTGAAGATTTGGGTTTGTTTGGCTCGGGAGGAGATAATAGTTTAGAAAATGAAATGCAAATTTTAAAATCAAGAAGTTTAATGACAAAAGTCATTGAAGAGTTGAAATTGAATGTTAAATATTTTATTGAAAATTCTCCGTATAATAAAGAACAATTTCTTAACTCACCAATTGCCCTTCATATTAAATCAGATTCTAGTACAATAAATAGTATTGAGACGAATTTCCAAATATTAATTCAATCCAATAAAAAGTTTCAATTTATTGGATTTGATGAAATTCCTGTTGGAAATTATAAATTTGGAAAAGACTTTAATATAAATTTAGGTAATAAATTAAGAATAGATAAGCGATTGATAAATATAAAGCTAAATAAAAATTTTCATAAAGATATTATAGGAAAAAAAATGTTGATTTCTATCAACCCTGTTACAAATGTTGTTAATAATTATTTAGAACAATTAGTTATAGAACCTGTTGATGAAAGACTTTCTAAAGTTTTAATTTTGTCTTTGAATGAAACTGAAATAGAAAGAGGTATTGTACTAATCAATAATTTAATCGAACAATATAACGCCGATGGAATAAATGATAAAAATGAAGTAGCACAAGCTACTACAGATTTCTTGGACTTAAGAATAGGGTTAATTTCGACTGAATTAACCGCAATAGAAGGTACGGCAGAACAATTTAAATCAAGTAAAGGAATGGTGGATGTAGGTGCAGGAGCTAATATCTTTTTACAATCCTCATCTGTTAACGAAAGTGAATTAATTGCAGCTAATACGCAACAAACCATGGCAAATTATATGCTGGAAGAATTGCAAAAAAATGATAACACAAAGCCTTTGCCTGGAAATATAGGGCTGTCCGACTTGTCAGCAGTTGCTTTAATTGGAGAGTTTAACGTATTAGTTTTACAGCGGAATAGAATTTTAAAAAGCTCAAGCTCTATCAATCCAATAATTATTAATATTGATTCCCAATTGGCTATATTGAAAAATAATTTGGTAAGTAGTTTAAATAATTTAAATTCATCTTTACAAATCCAAATTAATGCCTTAAACAAACAAAGTGGTAGAATCAGCTCAAGGATTGCCTCAATTCCTAAAAATGAGAGAGAATTTAAAGATATTGTTCGCCAGCAAGAAACTAAAAATGCACTATATTTATTTTTGTTACAAAAACGTGAAGAATCTATTTTGTCAAATGCTGTAAGTGTTGATAAAGCAAAGGTGATTGATGGCGCATACAGCAATGGAAATAAGGTGTCACCTAAAAAAATGATAACCTACCTTGGGTCTATTATTTTAGGGATGTTAATTCCGTTTTTAGTTTTATATATTAAAGATTTATTAGATACAAAAGTGCATGATGAAAATGATATTAAACAATTAAAAATACCATTTATTGGTGACATTCCGTTATCCTCATCAAATAAAGACTTATATATAGCAGACAGTGATAATTCCAATATTGCAGAAGCATTTCGATATATACGAACAAATATTAGTTTTATGCTTGATAAGAAATCATTTGGTAAAGTTATTTTTATAACGTCAACACAAAGTGGCGAAGGAAAAACATTTACAGCAATTAACTTAGCTTCCTCCTTGGCAATTACTGGGAAAAAAACATTGCTTTTAGGATTAGATTTAAGAGCACCAAAAATTAATAAGTATCTTAATTTAGAAGATCTTTTAGGGGTAACTAATTTTATTAAGAATGAATCTTTAAATGTTAATTCTATTACCGAAAAACATACAAATTTTGAAAACCTTCATTTGATTAACTCAGGAGATGTTCCACCAAATCCAGTTGAATTATTAATGAGTAAAAGAGTTGATGAAATTTTTGAAGAAGTAAAAAACAGTTATGAATATATTATTGTAGATACTGCTCCTGTAGGTATGGTAACAGATACGATTCAAATAAGTAAATATGCAGACTTATCTATTTACGTGATAAAAGCTAATTTCTTAGATAAGCGAATGCTCCATATTCCAGATAAGTTGCATAAAGAAAATAAATTACCAAATATGGCAATATTAATCAATGGAACAGACCATAGTAAAGGAGCTTATGGATATGGATACGGATATGGTAACAAAAAGAAAAAACCTTGGTATTCTTGGAGTTGATGAATCAATATATAATAGCCCATTGAAATTTTATACAATACTGATTTTAAGTAAGTTACGTTTCGACGATTGAATGCGATGACTTAGTGATATTCAATAATTTTAACTAATAATGCAACATGCATAATTCATAACTCATAAATTACACGAAGTGTTAACATCAAACAATTTCAAATAAAGGTTAGTATTATTTATTAAAAAAACAATAAATATGTTAAATAGAACGTTAATAAAATTGACCAAGTTTAACTAATAAGGTTATTTAATTGTATATATTTGTAAATTAAGATATTTATAAGAAATAAAAAAATATGATGAAAAAAATACTTTTTACTTTTTTAATAGTTTTCACTACTATATTTGTTCAGGGTCAAATTATTATAACTACTAATTCAGTTAATTCAAGTTGGACTAGCTCATTACAAGCTAATGTAAACTTAGGAGCTACATTGAATTGGGAAGCGACCAATGCTGTAT
>CAYPHN010000198.1:2741-6605 GCA_964410265.1 uncultured Flavobacteriaceae bacterium
TATCATATGATGTTATGGGGTTGAGCTCTGGTACAAATTATGATTTTTATATAACTGCATTTGATGGAACAGGAAATGAAAGTTCAAATAGTAATACACAAAATGTTACAACCACTATACCTGGCTCGATAATTACAATGACTACTAATTCAGTTAATTCAAGTTGGACTAGTTCATTACAAACTAATGTAAACTCAGGAGCTACATTGAATTGGGAAGCGACCAATGCTGTTTTAAATGGAGGAGTTCCTCTTACGGCTAGTACAAACGACGTGCCAATATTCGATTTCAGTTCAAATGACGGTAGTCCAATTACAATTACTGTTACAAATGCTGATGGATTTTCCGGGTTAACAAGGTTTTGGGTGACTTTTGCAGAGTTAACATCAATTGATTTAACAAGTGCAGTTAATTTAACGAATATTAATGTACGAAATAATTTTGCATTGGCTGTATTGGATATATCACCATTATTATCCTTAACTACACTTTACGCATTTGAAACAATTATATCAAGTTTGGATGTTTCTCAAAATAATCTATTAACTACTTTGCAGATTAATAATTCGGGGTTAATAACAAGTTCTTTAGATCAGATCGTCAATGATTTAGATGCAAACGGTGAATCAAATGGTACTTTGGTTTTAGCCAATCAGCGCACAGGAAATTTATTAAGTTTTAATGCACAACCAGCATACAACAACCTAATCACAAAAGGCTGGACAATAGACGTAGCTGCACCACCAGGGCCAGAAATTGACATTACTGGTTTAAGCGTTTCTATTATAGGTGATGGTACCAATGTGCCAAATACACTGGATGATACCGATTTTGGAACCGATAATATTGCAAATACCATCACAAAAACATTTACCATCAATAATAGTGGTGTTGTCGATCTTATTTTAACAGATTCAAGCCCTTTTGTTACGATTAGTGGTACAGATGCAGCGGACTTTAACATAACCGTAATTCCTACATCACCAATCACACCAGCAGGTAGTACAACTTTTGATATTACTTTCGATCCTACAACAGCAGGTATTAAAACTGCAAGTATAACCGTAAATAATAACGATATCGATGAAGGTGCTTATACCTTTAATATACAAGCAGAAGGTACATTAGCCTCTGGACCGAAAATTAATATTACCGGTAATGGTGTTTCTATACCAAACGGAAATACACCAATTATAGCAGACGATACAGATTTCGGACAAGTAGCTATGGATTCTCCTGTTACAAAGATATATACTATTCAAAATGTTGGAGATAGCGATTTGACTATAAACTTTTTCTTTACGAGCTCTTCTGCGTATTTTACTTATAATCCTCCTGGTGGAGGAGGAATAGTTATTACTCCAGGTTCATCTATAACCGTTGATGCAATATTTGACCCAGGTGCCGTTGGTGTACAAACGGGTAGTATTACCTTTAATAGTACAGATCCAATTGACGGTGCATTTGTTTTAAATATTACCGCTGAAGGTGTTCCAGCGAGTTCAGGGACAATCGACGTACAAGGTAATAATATATCTATAGCCAAAGGTGATACGACACCAGATGTAGCAGACGGTACCGATTTCGGATTGGTAATCAACAATGCAACTAAAACTACAACGTATACGATTAATAATAATCATGCAACTGAAAATTTAACGATTAATTCGATAACTCTGGGATTTGGAGTTACAGAATTTCAAATGGGAACAATTTCAGAAACTTTACCATTTGATGTTACTCCAGGAGGAAATATTACATTTGATGTTGACTTTTCTCCATTAGCAACAGGTAATTACCAAACTTCTGTTAATATAGATAATTCTGAAAATGGTCAAAATCCTTTCCAATATACTATTGCTGGTCAAGGTGCAGATGTTGTTGTAAGTGGTGATATCATGATCACACAATATTATGAAGGAACTGGTAATAATAAATGGGTTGAAATAAAAAACATATCCGGGGCTAATATTCTGGCAGGAACTTTTTTCTTGGCGCTTTATAATGATACCGATATTCCTAATATTACTATAAATCCACCTACTGCATCCGTAGCTATTCCGGCAATGGCAATAAATGAAGTATTACTATTTAGAAATGGGGGAACTCTATTACCTACATCAGGTAATTTAGGGCTTGCTACGCAAATAGATGCTACAGCGGTTTGCAGTTTTGTTGGAGGAGATGATGTGATAATAATTTCATCAACAAATGATGCATCAAGTTATGCCAATAGAGAGGATATTATTGGGGATGTACCTGGTGCTGTATGGGGTGGAGTTTTCTCCTTTATTAGAGGTGGAGCCTATGAATTGCCAGAAGCTGATTTTCATAAACTTCATTGGATTGAATTATCGGTAGGTGGCGATGTAGATGCAGCGAATCCAAATACAAATATAGCTTTGGGTACACAAGATACTGGATTGGCAAATTGGACAGGTTCATGGTCTAATGGTATTGATCCAGATAGAACAAGAAATGTGGAAATAACTACAGATTATAATGCTGCTGATGGTACATTTGTGGCAGGAAATTTAATAGTCAACGCCAATTTAAATTTAAATGGAGGAACCACAAATAGTGTAATTGTATACAATGATTTAACGATCAATGGTACTTTTACCATTGGCGATCAAGAATCATTGGTTATTTATGGTTCGGGTACTATAACTGGTAATATTACAAAATTAGAAAATTCTACAAATAGGGCAGATCAATATGATGTAACTTATTGGTCTTCACCAATAGTAAGTGCCAATTTAGGAACAGTTTTCTCAGGTGTAGACCCCAATAGAATTTATTTATATAATCAAGACAATACAAATACAATAGATCCTTTAGATCCAACTTATTATGATGTATGGGAAATAGCCTCCGGAACTATGGTTAATGCCAAGGGCTATGCAGCCGATGGTCCAACCGGTACAACAGGTGTACATAGTATTTCATTTACTGGTGTACCTAATAGTGGTACTGTTTCAATTGAATTGTCTAATTTATGGCTTGTCGATGGTGAGCCAGATAATGATTATAATTTAATAGGTAACCCTTATCCATCAGCTATTGATTCGGATATATTTTTAAATGGTAATGGAAATATTGGTGGTACAGTTTATTTATGGACGCATACAACACCATTGGCAGGTGGAGATTATGAACCAAATGATTATGCTACGTTAAATATAGGAGGAGGAACAGCTCCGGGAGGAGGAACAGTATTACCAAGAATCGGTTCAAGTCAAGGTTTTATGGTTGCTTCAATAAGTGCAGGCCTGGTAAGCTTTACAAGTAGTATGCAAATACCAGATGCCAATGATCAATTTTATAAATCGAATAGTAAAAAGGATATAGTAGAAAAGGATAGAATTTGGTTAGATATAGCCACCGATCAAGGTGGTAGAAACCAACAGTTGATTGTTTTTAATGAAAAAGCTACTAATGGTATTGATCATGGTTATGACTCCAAAGGTATTTGGGGTGTAAATACCATTGATTTCTATTCAGATATTAATGATGAAAATTATGTGATTCAAGGTTTACCACCTTTTAGTACAGACCAAACAATACAACTTGGTTTTGATACCAAAGTGGCACCTCGTACCATGACCATAAGTATAAATAGAATGGAAGGTATATTAAAATCAACCGAAATATACTTGGTTGATAATTTCTTAAATGTAACACACGATTTAAGAGCTGGTGATTACGCATTTGAACAAGCAACAACAGGAGCATTTGCCAAACGTTTTACTTTAAAATTTGCTGGTCAGACTTTAGATGTTGATGATATTGTTTTAGATGGTAAGCAGTTTATTGTTTCTAATAACTTTGGTAATATAAAAATTAGAGCCAATAAAAATGTAA
>CAYPHN010000199.1:0-6589 GCA_964410265.1 uncultured Flavobacteriaceae bacterium
TTGGGTCTAATCTGAAAACCAAAGCCACCGTTTTTAACGGTGGTTCTTTACTTTCTGAATTCTTCGATACTGTATCACCATTTCACCGCTTAACTGCTTAACCGCTTAACTATCTCACCTCTTATTTCCTCAACGACATCTTCAATTTATACAACATTTTTCTGATTATTTTTATATCAGTATCAACGATTTCATCTGTGTCATAAAAATCAAGTTTTTTAACAATAATAAGTTGTGTTTCCAATTCACTTAATGAACCAACGGCAATATCTATAAATCTTATAAATTCTTTTGTTGAAGATCTACCTGCCCCTTTCAGCAATATTTGATGGAATTGATACTGCGGATCTTTTTATTTGAGAAATTAATCCATATTTTTCTTCTACAGGAATCTCTTTTGATAAATTATATATGGCAACAACCAATGCAATACTTCTTTTCCAAACTTCTAAATCTTTATGGGTCATTTTTTGTAACCTGGTGTTTCGGTTATGCGGTGATGCGGTTATAAGGCTTTCTGTTTTCTTCGATACTGTATTACCGTTTCACTGTATCACCGCATTAACTGCTTCACTGTTTAACTGTTTAACTGTTTAACTGCATCACCGTTTAACTGCTTCACTGAATTTTACTCATAATAATTCAACACATCATACCCTCCATCTTTTAAATATTGATCTTTATGCATCATTTTTAAGTCGCTTTGCATCATGTCTTTTACCAAATATTGTAAGTCATATTGCGGCACCCAACCCAATTTTTCTTTAGCTTTTGTAGCATCCCCAATGAGTAACTCTACTTCCGTCGGGCGGAAATACCTCGGATCTATGGCAACAACTTCTTTGCCAATTTCTAAGGCATACTTTTCATTGGAACAGGATTTAATATAACCCTTTTCGTCTTTGCCTACGCCTTTAAATATTAAAGTAACGCCTATTTCGGCGAAAGCCATTTTAACAAAATCTCTAACTGAAGTGGTTGTACCTGTGGCAATTACCCAATCTTCGGCGACATCGTGTTGCAAAAGCATCCACATCATTCGAACATAATCTTTGGCATGCCCCCAATCGCGTTTGGCTTCTAAATTACCCAAGAACAAATTTTCTTGTAAACCCAAACCAATTTTAGAAACTGCTCTGGTGATTTTTCTTGTTACAAAAGTCTCCCCTCTAATTGGAGATTCGTGGTTGAATAATATTCCGTTACAGGCATACATACCATAGGCTTCCCGATAATTTACTGTGATCCAATAGGCATACATTTTTGCCACGGCATATGGGCTACGAGGATAAAAAGGTGTCGTTTCCGTTTGCGGAACTTCTTGTACTTTACCATACAATTCGGAAGTGGAAGCTTGATAAATACGTACTTTTTTCTCCATTTTTAAAATACGAATGGCTTCGAGCAAACGCAAGGTTCCAATACCATCGGCGTTGGCTGTATATTCGGGCATTTCAAAAGATACGTGCACATGACTCATGGCAGCCAAATTATAAATTTCATCGGGTTGTACCTCTTGTATGATTCTAATCAAGTTTGTACTATCGGTCATATCCCCATAATGCAAAACGAAATTCTGATTTTCAATATGCGGATCTTGATACAAATGATCAATTCTATCGGTATTAAAAAGTGATGATCTTCTTTTTAAACCGTGGACTTTATATCCCTTTTTTAATAGAAATTCACTTAAATATGCACCGTCTTGTCCGGTTACGCCAGTTATTAAAGCTATTTTTTGCATTATGTTTGTTCTTTTAAGTTCTAGTGATTATTTGTTTACCATTAACCAGTTAAGCTGGTCACAAGTTTTATGAGAACGAATATTTGATGGTGTCATTTGACGTTTTCACGGAATTGACTAGTAATATTTTAGGTTTTAAACCCCTTATATTTACTTTTTTACACGGCTTCGCCATTATAAGTCCCAATTATAAATTTAAATAGAACTCAATCCATGTTGTTTAAGATTCCCATTTGTTTGTTAAGTTCAAATTGGACTCTTTAAAAACGACCCAAAAAAAACACTTAGGTATTTTATTATCGTTTTTTTCAATGCGTAAATATAAAATTTTAGTATCATATTTTAACTAGAAAATGCAGTTAAATAAGGAATTATCTTAACATGATATTAACATATTGATTTATAAGATTGTAATGGATTAAAACTCTAAAAATCTAATTTTAGCAAGGAAAATAGCATGTTTTTATTATAACAATTAAGGGTTTTGAATTGCAGTTCCAGCTATTGAGGTGAGGTTTTACCACTTACTTCTTATTTCCAACTTTCCTTTTTGCTGACAATAGCATAAATGTACTGATTTGGTGATGATAAATTAGCGATGACAGAGAGATAATGTGACATCTACGTCATCTGCGATATCTATGTGAAAAGGGAATGCGGTTATTTGGTTTCAACTTTCAACTTTTTAAAGTTTACTTTTTTAAATCTTCATTATATAATTCTACCGCATTTAGTATGCGATTCTTAATATCAGTCCATGATGCCTTAAGGATCATTTCAATATCATGATCGTTTTCGGCATCATCAAAATAGGTTAAGCTTTTTAGAACCATATATTCAGACCCATCAAAATACTTTTTATTATAAAAATATAACATGTCTTTTAAGTTATATTGTTCTAGTAAAAAAAAAATATCAATAAAATCTTTTCCACTTCCTCTACCAGTAATGGCTGCAAGTTTCATGGCTACAATATCTTCTATATTCGCAAGTCTTAATCCATCAATTATCAATTCACTTTGCAACCACGGATAATCATAATTTACAAAATCAACTTTCACGTCGTTGATACTAAATATATTGATGTTTTTAGACGATTTTATGATTTGCACCTTATCAAAATCAGCAAATGTTTTTGCAGTATAAATATTACGAAAATCAATATTCCCAAAAAAATCTAAGTCAATTGATTTTCTATGACCAATTTGCAAAGCTAAAGCGGTACCACCCACTAATCTCATGTTTGCAAATTCATCAAAACACATTAACTTTTTTAAAAGTTCCAGTGTTGTGGTATCGATTGTTGATAATTGTAACATCTAAATTTTTCAATGGGTATTTTTGATAATAAGGAAATAAAGGATAAGGCTTTTTTATCTAATTCTCTAAAACATTTGGCTTCTTCAGAAATCAAAGATATGCCGTAATATTTATAAATCAATCTCCAATCTTCTATCAAGCCATATTCCAATACTTGTTTGATTATATATGCCTTGTTTTTATTTAAATCAAGTGCCTTACGATTCGCATCCCAAAAAAGATGTTTCGATAGCTTATTTATAATTTTATTGTTATTCATTGTTTTTCACAAAGATAATAGAATTTTGATAATGAGGTAATGTGTTAATTAAATAAATAAACTGTTTTACGTTCTTTGCGAAATTCTTGGCGAACTTTGCGGTTAAAAGGAAAAGCCATCAACATTATCCTGCTTCTACCTTAGAAAACAATAATGTAAAAATAAATTCAAGTATCCAACTTTTAACTTCAAACAGATCACCACATCACTCATACTTCGCGACTCTTTTAAAATAGCTTTTGGATTTTGGCTTTTGGCCATTGGTAGTTGGTATCAAGTACTAGGTATCAAGAATCAGGTATTTTGTGTTTTTTCAACTTTCAACTTTTTAACTTTCGACTTTAGACTTTTCAAACATCCAGCATCTCCCTCAATAATTATCTACATCTACTACAAATCGAACTGCTCTAAACTCAGCAATGGATTGAAAAGAATTTTTAATTTTTTGAATTATCTCTTTACTTTGTTTTAAGGATTTATCAGCAGGTAATTTAATGAGTATGGTTTTTAAATATTGGTTTCTAATACGAGAAACTGCTGGACTAGTGGGTCCTAAAACATTATCATAAAAGCTATTTTTTAAGGAAGAGCCCAACCAAATACCCGCTTGTTCTACCTTATTAAAATCTTTGTGCTTTAAAGTAATTTTTAATAGTCTAACCAAAGGCGGATAATGAAAAGCATGTCGCTCGTTAATCTGATCTTTATACATAGCATCATAAGCATTACTAGTTACTTGCTGTAATACCTGGTGATAAGGGTTAAAGGTTTGAATGGCAACTTTACCTCTTTTCTTGGCTCTACCTGCCCTGCCCGATACTTGCACCAACAATTGGTAGGTACGTTCATGGGCCCTAAAATCAGGGAAATTTAACATGTGATCGGCATTCAACACTCCTACCAACGTTACATTTTTAAAATCTAGGCCCTTGGTTAACATTTGGGTACCAACCAAAATATCTATCTCTTGTTCTTGAAAAGCAGTAATAATTTTTTGGTAGCCATATTTTCCTCTTGTGGTATCTAAATCCATTCTACCTACTTTAATCTCAGGAAACAGATTGTTTAATTCCATTTCAATTTGCTCGGTACCAAATCCTTTGCTATTAAGGGTTGGATTCTTGCAAGCCGGACAGGTTTTTGGTAAACTTCGGTGATATCCACAATAGTGGCAACGCAATTCATTCCTATATTTATGAAAGGTCAAACTCACATCACAATTGGGGCATTGTGGTGCTACACCACAGGTACCACACTCAACAATAGGGGCATAACCCCTACGATTTTGAAATAAAATAATTTGTTCTTTATTGTCCAAAGCATTTCTGATCAAATCTAAAAGTCGATCAGAAAAATGACCATTCATTCTTTTTTTACGATGTTTTTCTTTGATGTCTACCAATTCAATTTCTGGCAGCAATATATTACCAAAACGTCTGTCTAATTTTACATATGCATACTTTTTTTGCTGTACATTATAAAAACTTTCCACAGATGGAGTGGCAGAACCCAATAATACTTTGGACTGATGAAAATTTGCTAATACAATAGCCGCATCACGAGCGTGGTAACGGGGTGATGGATCAAATTGTTTAAATGAAGTTTCGTGTTCTTCATCTACAATGACCAAACCCAAATTACCAAATGGCAACAAAACCGATGATCTGGCTCCCAAAATAATCTGCGCTTTATCTTTATTATCTATCAAATTATTCCACACCTCTACCCTTTCATTGATAGAATATTTAGAGTGAAAAACAGAAATTTTATCTCCAAAAAAAACTTGTAGCCGAGTAATTATCTGCGTAGTTAAAGCAATTTCTGGCAACAAATACAAAACCTGTTTTTTGGCATCCAATACTTGTTGAATTAAATGTGCATAAATTTCGGTTTTACCGCTGGAGGTGATTCCGTGAAACAAAATAACATCCTTATTCTTAAAACCATTTTGAATTTCTATCAAAGCATCACTTTGTTCACTACTTAAAGTTTTTAAAATATTTTTCGATTTATCAAATGAAACCCTATCTTCTTGTATGGTATAAATTTCAAAAATATTTTTATTGACCAAAGCATTAACAATTGCTGCTGAAGTATTAGCAGCAGTATATAAATCTTTTACTTTAACAGGCTTTTTGGTACTTGCCATTTTTGAAAAATAAGTCAGTACAACTTCTCTTTGTTTTTTTGCTCTGCTGAGTTCATTTAGCAAATCTTGAAGTTTTTTTGGTTCTTTATACTTTTCGCTTACGCGGATATATTTCATTAACTTTGGCTTGTATTGTTGAAATATTTCTTCTTTTAAAACGATTACACTTTTATCTATCAAGCCATTGATAATGCTTAAGATTCCTTTTTTATTTAATATTTTACTTATTTCCTGAATTTTTAAAACGGACTGATGTTGTAAAGCTTCAAAAATTAAATATTCCTCATCATTCAATATGTCTTCTTGAGAAAAATTTTCATTTTTTAAAACTAAGGTTTCACTCTCCAACAAAAATGCACTTGGTAATGCCGCTCGCATCACATCTCCTAAGGAACACATGTAATATTGAGCAAGCCATTGCCAATGACTTAATTGTTTGGAAGTTATTATTGGTGTTTCATCTAATATTTGATGAATTTCTTTGGCTTCATAGGCTAAAGGCGGATTTTGATGGATCTCAAAAACCAAGGCCGTAAATATTTTAGTCTTCCCGAAAGGTACCGCCACCCGCATACCATTTTTTAAAAACTCGGCTTCGGCAGAAGTTATTTGATAAGTGAATAACTTTTGCAGTGGAATTGGTAATATAACGTCAATAAAATAGATGTTTCTGTATTTAAAATTGAAGATTTAAAAGTAGTTAAAAAAGCGTATGGAGAAAAGGGAAAGGTTCATTACTTGTAACGTAATATGTAATGGGTATCGAGTAGTGTGTATTTGGTGTATAAAAATGCCGAGATCACCACGCAGTTTATGGTTTACTGCTCGTGAAGACGCATGTTGATCGTTTCCGTCTTTGCGAAGGAGGTACGACTGTGGCAATCTATTCAATACTTTACACTTGAATTATTATTCCTTATTCCTTTTTTTGGATAAAAAAAGAAAGAAAAAAATCTATTCTGTCCAAGGGCTTTGCTGTGCACCGGTCACTGATAATTGTATATTTAAAGAATTTTATGTGATTATCAATAATCCTTGATTCTTCTTTTTAACGAACGCTTTGTGACCTAAGCCTACGGACAGGTTTACATACCATGATAATTATGTACTAAATCTT
>CAYPHN010000200.1:0-6456 GCA_964410265.1 uncultured Flavobacteriaceae bacterium
ATAATACAAAAACTATCGGAGCAACCACCCAAATTGCAAAGTTTAGATAAAAACTAAACAATTTAATCCAAACTTGACGATTAGGGTCTTTAGCTTTACCTTTTTTATAAATCAGTTTAGCCCACTTACTAAAAATCATATTTGCTCTTTTATCTACGGTTAGTAAAAATGGTTTAATTTTTACAGCGTCTTTAAGTAATAAATGCTCTTGTAAATCAGTAAAGCTACTATTATTTAACGCTTGTAAAATTTCATCGCCAAACTTTATTGATTCTGCAATATCTTTATCAGAAACACCTGGTTTAGGAAAAATGCCTAAAAACCTTTTTTTAACTCCTGAAAACATCCAATGCACAATGGTTATAACACTAATGTGATTGATGTGCCTGTCAACCAAAACAATGTTACCGACCAGTTTAGCTTTATTTTTTATAAGAAGTTTTTTTATCTTTTCTTGAGCCATCATCCACATATTCCTACAACCAATAACTGTGATAATAGGAGTGTTTAATAATAAAGAGCTGGCTATATTACTTTTTAAAAAAGAATTTATTGGAATAGATGGTGATAAATACCATACTTGATGGGCTAAAATAATTAAATCATATTGTTTTTGAAGCAATTGATTATTCAAATCTTCTAATTTAGAAGGTATTTGCAAAAACGACTCAGGAAAGGCATCAAAAAAATCTTTTTTCTTCCATGGAAATGGGAAATCATTTTTTAGTTTTATTTTATAAAAACTTAAATCAACATTCTCTGAAGATTCTAACTTTTTTGTTACATTTTTAGCTATTTCTAATAATTGCCCAGATTGCGAATAGTATATTACAAGTACGTTTTTCAAAATAAAATCACTTTATATCGTTCCAAAAATCAAAATAATTAAACCATTGATATGGATATTTTTTTAAGATCCATTCTACACTATTCGTATAGCTTTTTAAAAGACCCTGTGCATCTCTCTTTTTAAAACTGGCTTTTCGCGTGTACAAATGATAATGCTTACTTGTTTCTTTCATCACATAAACAAACAATACAGGCACATTCAATCTTGAACCTAAAAGAAAAGTTCCGGCAGGAAAATTCGCTTTTTCACCAAGAAACTCCTCTGTTAAAACCTTATTTCCTTCAAAATACCTGTCACCAGTAAAACATACCAGCTCATTATTACGCAATGCATTATTGATTTCAAAAATATGAGATAAATCTTCATTAACAATAATAAATTTTAAATTCTTTTTTAATGACATACTTTCTAGATACTCTTTAATGGCTCGATGCTCTCTGTCTGTAGTAACAAGGTTGATTTGAGAGCTGTTTTCCAACTCATTAAAAAAGTAATCGGCAATTTCAAAATTACCTACATGGGCACTTATTAAAATTCCTCCTTTTTTTTCTTTTAACAATTGTACGATGGCCTCACCTCCATCATGCTCATAGGTAAACTTGTTTTTAATTCCAGAAGAAATAATAATTTTATCAATAATCGTTTGCCCAAAAACAAAATAACTTCTATAAACCTTTCCAATACTTCTAAGCTTAAAAAAGCCCAAACGATTATGAAAATAATAAAAACTTGCTTTTGTTCCTTTATAAGAAAATAGTAAAAAATAAAATGACACAAAATACAGCAAAAAATATGCTGACCTCACGCCAAATTTTTGAATTAAAAAAATAAATATTTTATAGCCAACAACTGCACCTCTCGATTTGCCTTCCCATTGCGTCATTTACAAAGTAATTTAATTCAATCTACTGTCAATAAAATTATAAAAATCCTGTAACGTGATTATACTAACAAAGTCTTCTGCAACTAATTTCACATTAAAATTTGATTCTACAGATACTACTAAATCAACAAAATCTAAACTATCTAACTCTAATGTTTCTTTCAAATTTGCTCCTGGTTTTAATTCTTCAGCTTCAACTTCAAACTCATCAATTAAAAAATCATTAATTTTATTAATTATAAAATCTTTCTCCATTTTAGTATTTTAACTTTTTATTTTTTTAACAATAATTACAGAATTGGTTCCTCCAAATCCGAAAGAATTCGACAAAAATACATCAATATTTTTATCTAAGGTTTCTTTTACTAAATTTAATTTTTTAGAGTCATCATCTGTTTCATCTAGATTAATATTTGGAGCAATAAATGAATTTTGCATCATTAACATAGAGTAAACTATTTCACTTGCTCCGGCCATCCAACATTCGTGCCCTGTCATCGATTTTGTTGAGCTAACATAAGGTAAACTTTCTCCAAAAATATTATGAATAGCTTTTGCTTCATTTTGATCACCAACTGGAGTTGATGTTGCATGGGCATTTACATAGTCAATATGTTCTGGTAATAGTTTTGCTTGCTTTAAAGCCATTCTCATTGCTCTTGAAGGCCCATCAACATTTGGAGTGGAAATATGTTCTCCATTCGATGAAAAACCATATCCAACCACTTCTCCTAAAATTGGAGCTCCACGTTTTATTGCTGATTCGTAACTTTCTAAAATTAAAGTTGCTGCACCTCCACTGGGCACTAAACCATCTCTATTTTTATCAAATGGTCTTGAGGCTTTTATTGGATCATTTTCTCTTATAGAAAACACACCCAAACCATCAAAACTACCCATGGCATATTTATTAACTTCTTGAGTTCCACCACAAATAACACAATCTTGTAAACCACTTTTAATTAGTTGATAGCCTAAACCAACAGATTGCGAACCACTAGCACATGCTGCACTTACCGTTAAATTAATTCCTTTTAATTTAAATATAGTTGCCAAATTCATCGTAACTGTACAGTTCATCGCTTTAAATATAGCCCCAGAACCAACTAAAGTTGTATCTTTTTTTTCACGAATTTTATCAATAGATTCTATAACTGATTGAGAAGTACTATCGTTACCATATAATATTCCCACTTCATTATCTCCTAAATATTGTTCATTAATTTGAGCGTTGTTTAACGCTTCTAAAGTAGCTATATAAGCGAATTGAGCTTCTTGACCCATACTAATCCTTTGCCTTCTACTCAATAATTTTTTTATATCTGGGTCTTTTATAAATCCTGTTAAAGCAGATCTATAGCCAAAATCTTTTCGCTCTTGATCATAAACTATTCCTGATTTACCTGCATACAAAGATTCCTTGACTTCATTTAAATTTTCACCCAAACAAGAATATATTCCCATACCCGTAATTACAACTCTTCCCATAATTAATTAAGAATAAATCCCACCATTAATATTAATTATTTCGCCCGTAATATAAGATGCTTTGTTAGAAGCTAAAAAAGAAACCAAATCTGCTACTTCATCAGCTTCACCAAATCTATTTACTGGAATCATTTTCTTCAATTCTTTTTCATCCAAATTTGCAGTCATATCTGATTTAATAAAACCAGGAGCAACAGCATTTACTGTTATTTTTCTTTTTGCCACTTCTTGTGCCAATGCTTTTGTCGCTGCCACTATAGCTCCTTTTGCAGCAGAATAATTTACTTGCCCAGCTGTACCTTTAACACCTGATACTGAAACCATATTTATAATTCTACCATAACGATTTCTTAACATTTTTTGCATTAAATGATTTGTAACATTAAAAAAACCATTTAAACTGGTATCAATAACATTGTCCCAATCTTCTTTTGGCATCCACATAAACAAACCATCTTTAGTAATACCTGCATTATTTACAAGCACTTCAATTACTGCTTTTGGATTACTAATCTGCCAAGTTTCTAATTTACTTTTTACGTCTTCAAAATTAGCTACATCGAACTGTATTATTTCTCCATTTCCTCCAGACTCTTCAACCAATTGAAGTGTCTCTTCTGCTGCGTTTTTATTGGACTTATAATTTATAAGAATCTGGTAATCTGAATCTTGTGCTAACTTTACACAAATTGCTCTTCCAATACCTCTTGACCCACCTGTAATTAAAGCACTTTTCATTTAATTTTTTAATTTATTTCAACAAAACTTTCGGCATTTTGATACCATGTATCACCCAACACCTTTCCATTTTTATCAAGAAATCCCCATTTTTTACCATAACGTACTCTAACTAATCCGTTATTAAAACCTTTTTCTTGTTTTTGCCAAAATGCGGTAAACGGATTTGAAGCGGTAATACCATAATTATCATCAATTACCATTTTTCCTTGCTTGTTTATAAAGCCCCATAATTTTTTCACTTTTACAGGAGCTAAGCCATCATTACTAAATATTTCAGCATCTCTAAATTGTTCTTTAATTACCATAGAACCTGTTTCGTCAATATAACCCCATAATTTTCCGTTTCCAATTACTGGTGCTAAGCCTTGGCTAAATCTTCTTGCTTTCTTAAAGTTAGGTTTTATAATCCACTGCCCTTTACGGTCTATAAAACCAATTTTTTTATCAATATTTTGAGCATAGGTTAAGTTTTGACTATCATCAAAATCCCAAATTTTTATTACACCGTCTACGGGAGTAAAGTTCCCATTAATCAAAAGCCCAATAATGTCGTCTTTTTTTACCTTTATTACTCCTTTAGAATACTTTCCAATTTCTTGATAAATCGGTTCAATTATTATTTTACCTGTTTTATCTATTAAACCATATAGTTCACCCTTTAGAACTTTTGCAAAACCTCCTGTTATTGGAAATATTTTTTTGTATTCGGGTTCAATAACAATTTTACCTTTTGCATTAATAAGCCCTACTTTTTCTCCTCTTTTAATAAAAGCAAACCCTTTTTTAAAATCATAAACTTTATCTGAGGCAGGCATCGTTGTAATTTCATTACCGCTTTTATCTATATAAAACCACCTTTTATCTTTTGCTACAACTGCTATATTAGAATCAAATGCTTTTACTTTGTCAAAGTTATAATCAATTATTAATTTGTTACTACTATCAACAAAACCCCATTTTTCTCCATTAAAAACTGCAGCAACACCATTTGAAAAATTACTAGCTTTTTCAAAACTTGGTTCAATTAACCAGCTACCATTTTCTTTAATAAAACCAAATTGGTCATTTTGCCTTACCAAAGCGGCTTTTTGAGATAAAATAGTTTGACTTAAAAATAAAATTAAAGTGAATGTGAAAATTTTTTTCATGATTTGGGGGTTTTAAATTAATATTTCTTTAATTGACAGAAATATCTTAAAGTTAACTCCAAATCTAATCAATTTTCATTAAATAATCCTTAACCTTGTTCACATAAGGGTACATAATTGGATCTTCCTTAAAAACAGGAACAATTTTTCTAATATTATTATAGACTTTTAATGTATTAGATGATATTTTATCTTGATAATTAAGAAAATCTATTGCTTGTACTACCGTAATCAATTCAATTGACAATACTTCAAATGCATTTTCAATTACTTGTTTTGTCATTAATGCCGCATTGGTTCCCATACTAACAATGTCTTGATTATCATTATTATTAGGTATACTATGTACATACATTGAATTTGATAATGTTTGACTTTCAGCAGTTGTTGAAGTTGCTGTAAATTGAACGCCTTGCATTCCAAAATTTAACCCCAATTTACCTAAATTAACAAATGGGGGTAAAATATCATTTAACTTATGATTTAGAAGATAATTTAATTGACGCTCTGCAAGCATTGTTAATTTAGTTACAACTAGTTTTAATTTATCCATTTCTAATGAAACATAATCTCCATGAAAATTACCTCCATGATACACTTGCTTTTTTTCAACATCAACAATAGGATTGTCATTGGCTGAATTAACTTCTTCTACCAATATTTTTTCGACACCTTTTATCGTATCTAATACTGGGCCTAATATTTGAGGTACACATCTTATCGAATAATATTCTTGTACTTTTTCTTTAAAAACAGGATCATCAGATTTTGCATTATACAAATGCTCTTCTCTATTTCGTATTAATTTACTATCTGATAAAGAGTCTCTCATCCTTTTTGCAATTTCTTGCTGCCCTTTATGTTTTTTTGTTTGATTTAATTCTAATGATAAATGATCATCATAAGCACAAACAATTTCATTAATAGCTACCGAACAAGAAATAATCCAATCTAATAACTTTTGCGAATAAATTGTATTTACAATTCCAATACCAGTCATCACAGAAGTTCCATTCATCAAAGCTAACCCTTCACGTAATTCAATTTTTATTGGAGATAGATTTTCTAATTTAAAAACATTTTCTGTTTTGGTTAGTTTTCCTTTATAAAACACTTCACCTTCACCAATTAAAACCAATGCCAAATGAGCTAATTGCACCAAATCTCCACTAGCACCAACCCCTCCATGGGTGTAAATTAAAGGTGTAATATCTTTATTAATCAACTTAGTCATTAAATCAATTACTGAAGGATGAATGGCCGAATTACCCAAACACAAGGTGTTTAAACGCGCCAACATTGCAGCTTTTACACACTTAGCACCCAGTGGCTTACCTGTACCAGAA
>CAYPHN010000201.1:0-4787 GCA_964410265.1 uncultured Flavobacteriaceae bacterium
TAAATCAAAAAATACAAATACCCACATACTTCTATACTGATTTAATCGTGAAAAATTATTTTAAAAGTCCATTTAAAATTCAGGATATAAAATTTTTCTTGAATAACCTGCAAAGCATTCGTAAAGAGAATTTGTAGTTCTACTCATAGCAACCATTAACGGACTTTTTTTACCATCGATTATTACATCTAATGCCGGAATACTTAATAGATGTTTTTTTATTTCGGTATTTAATTCGTCAATTTTATCTTCAGTATCGGTAATATGTTTTACTACCATATCAACAAAAGGTCTGTAAGGTTCCATAATATCATCTGCCAAACAATATGCATTATATTTATTGCGATGATGGATACCCAATGTTGGTAAGAGTCCCGTACTTATCAAAGCTCTTGCCGTAACAGCTCTTAATATTGCATAACCATAATTTAATAAATTGTTTGGAGCAATACCTTCTCTAAATCTTCTAAAATCTTTATCGTCAAATATATATTTCCAATAATAGGCAGCTGCTCTTGCTTCATGGTTTTTTTTATCACCCGAAGTAACATTTTTTGACCAATAGTGCATATTATCTGTAGGAATTTTATATTCTTCAAGATGAACTGCTTGGTTTTTAATTTTTGCTTGAACTGTTTGCTGCCATAGGTTTTTCTTTAAAGGTTGGCTCGCATCTATTTGATATCTAAACCTTTCACTTTGTTCACTGTGTTTGTCTAAAGGCATTAGTAACCCTATTGGCATATGCCTTTCGTCACAGTTAATTACAGCAACATTATTTTGGGTAAGTTTATTTAATAAACCATTGGTTATGGTTATTTGTTGATTTTCTAAAACTAATACGCCAATATCTTCAATGTCAACTGTTTTTGGTTCTTTTGAATTATCTGGAAATGTAATTTGTAATTGTTCTTGTTTTGTATTTAAATAAGCAGGATTGCCAAAGAATAAAGTACGTTTTATCATTTAAGTAAACTTTTGATGCACAGTTATTTACTTTGATTAAACGTATTAACTCAATTTAGATTGTAACCAACGCATTAAAAATTTATCATAAACTTCATAATAAGGTTTTTCTACTCCTATATTGTGTAAAATCATTTCTTTTTTTTGTAAACTATCTAGCCCTTTACGAACAGCGGATGCATTACCAATTTTATATTTACTAATAAAACTTTGGGAGCTAGGTTGCGTTAACCGCCCTTCTTTTGCAACAGCTTTTAATAATCGCCATTGTTGTGCGGTAAGTAAGCTTCTATATTGATAAAATTTTCCTTCTTGTGTTTGCAGTAACTTTGCTGCTATTATTTTTATATTTTTTAGTGCTATATTTTGTTCTGAGCCAACAAATATTTCTTTACAAAATTTTTGTATGTAAAATGTATGTAGCATTGTCCAATCACAAATGAATTTTACTGCATCAGATGTAATACTTTTACCGTATTTTCGGAACATTTTAGTAATAAATTCACTATATTTTTTTTCTTCAATAGTGTTTAAATGCATATAAGAACAACTAGCAAAAAACGGACGTTTGGCATCATTAAAGATTTGATGCATTTTAGTTTGGTCACTACCACAAAATATAAAAGAAGTATTTTTTAATGCTTGGATATGTGTTCTTAAAGATGCTTCAATATTTTTTTCGGGATAACTAAGTATTTGCTGAAATTCATCAATTGCAAAAACTACCTGTATATTTTGGTTGTCAATAAAAGAAAATAGACTCGTAAGTGTGTTTTGTTGATGTACTGCTAATGATGAGTCGAGACGAATATTGGGCATACCAGTTAATTCATCAAAACTAATTATTGGACGAAGCGACTGTATTGCATTAATTATTTTTTTACCCAAGCTGCTTTTTACAGGAAATGCATTATAAATAGAAGTAGCCAACCTATTTATGAAATCAATTTTATTAGTGGTATCAAAAATATCTACATAAATGCAAACTATATTTTTTTCTTTTTTAAGTTGATAAAAAACATGTCTAATTAACCCTGTTTTTCCTAACCTTCTAAAAGCAAAAAGGGTTACATTGGTTTGATTGCGAATATAATCAATCAATTGTTGGGTTTCATTTTTTCTGTCACAAAAATAGGTAGGATTAATATAACCCGTTTCAATAAAAGGGTTGTATAATTTTTTCATAACCCAAAGGTAATGAATATTACTTAATTATACAAAAGGTATTATACAAAAAGTATAATACAAAAAGTATAATACAAAACTATTTTATTCTTGCTACACTACCCAATCGATCTACTTTTAATTTCCAGCAAACTTCTTTTATTTGAACATCATCCAGACTTGCCGTTTTAGTATCTAAACCGGTAACTTTTTTCTTTATTACATTAAATTTATAATCTACTTCATTTTCTCTTATGCAAATAGCAAGAGCATTAGGGGTGAAATAAATAGCTGTGCTAAAATCATTAACTATATAAACTCTTCTCACTTGCACTTTCGTTAAACTATCAAAATTAACCAAACTTGGATTTTCAAATTCTTCATTTGTTGGTACATATACCAAATCGTTAGGAGAAAGGAAGAATAAAAATTGTACTGGTACTTCTTTACCTCTTTCTTTAAAAACATTTTTTATTGGTATTTCGGTTCTTTCATTTTTAGGGAAGTGAGCCACTTGCTTTTGGTGTTCTATTACTTCGTTTAAAGGTATAGTTTCGTACTTTCTATTTCCTTTTTCATCTTGATAGATAGCAAAGAACAAATTTGTTCCTTTGGCAGCTTCTACATATTTGTCTTTTCTATTTCCTTTTAAACCCACTTTAAATTTACTACCAACTTCATAAAGCCGTACTTTATAAATAGGGTGGTGTTTTTTACCATTGTTTAGGGTTAAAATATTTTTATTCAATTCTTCTACTCCTTCAAGACAAAAAGCTAAATCGAATTTTTCTTTTCCATTTTCATTAATATAGTTTTTAATATGGTTTTCTAGTATTTTTTGTATACCTGTATCTGTAACGCTTTCTAAATGTTTACGAGTAAACTTATCTGTTAAGGCGGTGCGAGTAGCTGTAGCTTCAATGTTCTCATAAATAGCTACTTTTTTTATTTGACTACAATCAATTACAATAGGGTTTTTCTTGAAATGAACTTTTACTAAATTTAGGTCATTATCATACAAAGCTAAAGCACTTTTTATTTTTGTTTTAATTGCTTTATCTATTATCATTTCATAATTATCAATAGCCATATTTAATACTACAAATCCTTTTTCTCGTTTTAATAGCACCTTACCCGACACCGTTTCTTTGTGCATTGGTTTGCGAATAGCCCAATTATCACCTTTGGTTTGGAGTACTAATTGTTTTTTCCATTTCCCTTCTTTTTCTACCCATTGTAGGGTTTTGTTGTTGGTTTTGTTTATTACTCTTGTATTTTGTTTAAAACTAACAACTGTTTTTTCTAAATGGTTTTTGGCTTCTATTGTAAAGCTTTTCCATGGCATTAAAAAATGTTTGGTATAGTCTCCTTTTTCGTTTTTTATTAATAAAGAATCTCTTAAACCAAAGTTATTCTTTTCAGAATTTAATGCTCCTAAATAATTGGTATGCTTTTTTGTGCAACAGGCAATAACCAAAGCATCTAATGCATGATGCCTGTGGTCTATTCTTTTTTTATTGAATCCCTTAGAAAGTTTATCTGGTACTATTGGAATAATAACTCCGTTCGTATTTTTAGTTGTAAAATCTGTACTGTTAGTTAATTCATTCAAACGTTCAAATCTAGGTAAGATAAGCTCATTCCATTTGTCGTTTAAGCCCCAATCTTGTTTTAGTTTAGAAGTTATAGAGCCCGTAACAGGTACAATATGTTTAGAGATAGCTTCTTTTTCGTTATCCTCTCTTACCAGATTACTTAGCAAGCCTTTTACAAGTGTACTAATATAACGACTATCGTTTAATTGTCTGTTAATAAACCCTTCGGGTACATCTTCACTCAATAAGTTTTTAAGTTTTGTTCTATTTTTCTTAAAATATTTTTCACAATGTGATTCGTAATTATTTTTGCTAGTAATTTTAATTCCATCAACAATACTACCTCCTTTTTTTAGAATGTATTCATAGGCAGTCATATTACTTTTATCTCTATTTATTTCGCTTTCACAAATCACCTTGTTACTTAACGAATTATCAAAATAACGAGATTGTGGTATAATATGTTCAATTTCATATAGGTGTGTAAATAACTTGGTCAACGGAATAATTTGCCCTGTGTATGGAGAAATGTACCCTTGTTCTAACCACAATTTATATCTCTGTATTTCAGATTTTGTAGGCGAACTATTTTTTCTAATTTTCTCAATATCAACAGCAGCAACAGCACTTTGATAAATACCTTCTTCATATATTTTTAAAACCTCTTGCTGACTTGGAGAATATGGTCTTACTTCGGCAATACCCTCATCTTTTAGTTCTTGTAATATTGCTTTTATTCGGTGATTGGTATTCTCATTTTCAGAAATTCTAGCAGTCATTTTTTTACGTTTGTCTACTGGATTTTTCATTTCTCGTCCTAATTCTATGTGAATTTTTTTAAAGAAATTTATTTCTCCACTTCCATAGTGTACCCAAATATCTCTAACCGTCCGTAAGGTTTCTGTAACTACTTGTTCTACAATTGGATTACGTAAACTGTGTTGTTTAAATGTGTTTAAATAATTGGTAATATCTTGTGGTGATTTCCATTTGGTAATATCTCCTGCTTCATAAATAGCATAACAAGCTTGATAAGTATTTAAGCCTTGTAAATGGTTTTTA
>CAYPHN010000201.1:4887-6453 GCA_964410265.1 uncultured Flavobacteriaceae bacterium
TTCATAAATAGCATAACAAGCTTGATAAGTATTTAAGCCTTGTAAATGGTTTTTAGCCTTAAACTCTACAAAACTTTTAAGTAATTGTTTTGGTAGCACATCATCTGCAATAGATTGTAATTTGTTATTTTTATCTGCTTTGAATACTTCTTTATCATAATTTATACTTTCTAATCGTTCTTTAATATCATTAATTCTATTTTTAACTTCATCAGAAATAAGGTTTTCATCCCAATATTTTACTATACGCATCAAAGGCAATAATTTTTTAATTGCTTTTTCAGAATATGCTCCATAATCAGACTTGTATGGAGGAAATTTTTTAAACTTCTTCTCAAACGATTCTTGGTCTAAATTATTTTTGATTGCAAAATTTTCAATTGCTTTTTCAAATTCAATTTTGTCTGTTACAGAATACACGATATGCCACATTCTGTATTCCATTTCTGGAGTTAAGAAAGTACCTACATCAAGATTTTTTACTTTTTTAAGCCTTGTAATAAATTGTGCTTTTGTTTCATTACAAGGATATTTTTTATCAGGCACATAATTCCATCGGTAATTCTCATCCGCTTTTTTCTGTTTTGGTATTCGTTTTAAGTCACAAAAATATTTAATGATTTGATCCTGTTCAATATCTTTTCTAATATTTAAAAAATCAAATAAAGCTACCCAATCCTCTTCTTTTTGTAATAATTGGTTGGTAATATCGGCATCTTCTTTTCCTTCAATTTTATAGATTTTAAGGTTTCTCAAAAACTGCCATAATCTAAATTCTTGGAACAAAGGGTGTGACTTAGGAATAGCCTTTATTGGTTCATTCACCCAGATTTCTTTTTCCTCTTTGGTTAATTTATCAATAATTGTTTTCTTGTACTTCCTTGTTTCGTAAGCACAACCAGAAATAGTAGATTTTTTACTTTTTAGAGGTCGTTGGTAGAAAATAATATCATCCATAAACAAATACTCAAAACCATTGTCTTTAATGTTGTTTTGATGCGCTTCATTTCTTGGATATAGTTCATTTACGCAAGATGCGTATAAATCTCTATTTTGTAATTCTGGATGTTTTTCAATTTGAGTTATTAGGATTTGCTTAAATTCTTCTTTGTAAAATTTACGCTCTATGGTTTTTATAAGCTTTCCTCTAATTTTTTGCGTAGGGTTTTGCAAAAGTGTTTCATAAATATAATTACCAACCTTTTTATTTGTTTTGTCAATATCTTGTTCTGTTTTAGTTTTTATAGCAATCCAATCTTGTTCTGAATCTACAGCCTTATAGGTTCTTTTTATTTCACCATCTTTTTTAACTGTACTTGTAACAATAAATTCTTTTGTTTTGCCGATCCAATTTTCAGTTTTAACAATTTGCTTATCGTATTTCCAATCATTTTCAAAAACAACATCATACAGCTTGTCTCCAGTTTTTTTTATTATTTCTCCTGAATCAAACACTTCTTTTACTTTTAGCTCAATAAATTCTTTTGCTTTCCATTCAACAGTTTCTTCTTCATCACCTCTTAATTGATAATAGCCCCTTTTTTGGTTGAAATTAAGAATAACCCA
>CAYPHN010000202.1:0-6440 GCA_964410265.1 uncultured Flavobacteriaceae bacterium
TATCAAAGAAAAGATGATTTTCAAGGGTTTAGTGTTACAATTCCTTATAAACAAGAAATTTTCAGATATTTAGATGAAGTAGATACAGATGCAAAGAAAATAGGTGCTGTAAACACTATTAAAATATTGGACGATTTTAAATTAAAAGGATTTAATACAGATGTATATGGATTTGAAAATTCGCTAAAGCCATTATTAAAGAATTATATGCAAGATGCTTTGATATTAGGTACTGGTGGTGCTTCAAAAGCAGTTGCCTTTGTTTTAGATAAACTGCAAATTTCCTATAATTTTGTTTCAAGAAATCCTCAAAATAAACAAACTATATCTTATAAATATATTGATAATAACCTGATTAATAAATGTAAGCTTATAATAAATTGCACCCCCTTAGGTACATTTCCTAAAGTGGAAAACTTGCCTGATTTGCCTTATCATTTACTTAGTCAAGAGCATTTATTATATGATTTAATTTACAATCCGGCGATTACCTCTTTTTTACAAAAAGGGAAAAATATTGGTGCAATGATTAAAAATGGAGAGGATATGTTGAAGTTACAGGCTGAAAGGTCATGGGAAATATGGAACACATGATCAAATTAAAATATAATGCAACGAAATATGAAATAATGTATCTATTTTAAAACATAGTTTTGCTAATTGGTATGCTATTAGTATCTTTCAAAACTTTTAATATAAATAGGTATTTAGGAACTTTAAACATTATATAATGTTAGACGAAAATATAGATAAATTATCTTCGGAAGAAGCCGTTAAAAGCAATTCAGAAAAAAACATAAAAGAAGAAAATATAGAAGATAATAAGGAGGTAGAGGAAAAAGAAAAAACTTCTAAAATAGAAGAAGTAGAAAAAGTAGAAGAAAGTACTGAAAAGCAAGAAAAAGTATTAGATACTGAGGGAGATTCTTCAGATAAGCTTGAAAATAATGCTGAGGTAGAACAAGAAATTAACAAAGAGGATGCACCGACGACCGTTGAGAAGGTCAAAAAACAAATACCAACTATTACATACAATAATTTAACTTTAGATGAATTGGTTGATACCATTCAAAAATTGTTAAGTCAATTTTCGGTTCAGGATATAAAATCTCAAATAGAATCTTTAAAGTCAGAATTTTTAAAAAAATTCAAAATATTTTTAGCAGAAAAGAAAGAGGCATTTATTAATGAAGGGGGTAATGAAATAGATTTTCATTATACTTTACCATTAAAGAATAAATTTAATGATCTTATTTATGACTATAAAAAGAAACGTCAGCAATACTATAGAGATGTAGAAAATAGTCAGAAAGAAAATTTAGAAATTCGATTGGCATTAATAGAGCAATTAAAACATTTAATTGATAATGCCGAGGCATCTACCATGTATAAAAATTTTAGAGTTTTACAAGATGAATGGAGATCAGCAGGTCAAATTCCACATGCAAAATATAATGATGTATGGCGTACATACCACCACCATGTTGAGCGTTTTTATGATTTATTACATTTAAATAATGATTTAAGAGATTTAGATTTTAAACATAATTTAGAAGAAAAAATTAAGTTAGTAGAAAAAGCAGAAACACTTGCAAAGGATAAAGACATAAATCATGCCTTTAAAGAATTACAAATATTACATAGATTTTGGAAAGAAGATGTAGGTCCAGTTGCTCGTGAATTCAGAGAGGATATTTGGGGTAAATTTAGCGAGGCTACAAAAAAAATACATGATAAACGGCATGAATTTCAAGATCAATTGGATGTCAAATTGGTTGATAATATCGCATTGAAAATTGCTGTTATTGAAAAAATAAAAACAATAAAAATTGAGGATATTACTTCGCATAAATTATGGCAAGATAGTATCAAAATATTAGAGGCTTACCGAGATGAATTTTTTAAAGTAGGTAGAGTCCCAAAATCAAAAAATGAAGAAATTTGGCAATTATTTAAAGAGGCAACACGCAATTTTAATAAAGCTAAAAACATTTTTTATAAAAGTATCAAACTCGATCAATCTGATAACCTAACAAAAAAAATGCAACTTATTGAACAGGCAGAAAGTTTAAAAGAAAGCGATGACTGGAATATTGCAACAGAAGTGTATAAGAAAATTCAGGCGGATTGGAGAAAAATAGGGCATGTTCCTAGAAAAGATTCAGATAGAATTTGGAAACGGTTTAAAGATGCCTGTAATCATTATTTTGATAGACTGCATGAGAAACAAGATGGAGCCAATAAGGAGCAAACAGAAGTTTATAATAAGAAAAAAGATTTTTTAGATCAATTTAAAGAGCAAGTAAATCAAGAAGAAAGCTTAAGCCTTGAATTGTTGAATGCATATATAAAAGATTGGAAAAATATAGGAGCAGTTCCAGTTAAATTGCGTCACATTGATTCAAAATTTAATAAGGCTTTAGATATAGCCTATAAAAAATTAAATATTGATAAAGATGAGGTTGCATTTTTAAAGTTTCAGAATACTGTAGATGTGTATGTAGAACAAAATGATGTAAGAAAAATAGATAACGAACAACTTTTTGTTAGAAGAAAAATTGATGAATTGACAAGAGAGATTAAACAGTTAGAAAATAACATTAGTTTTATCTCAAATGCTTCAGAAGATAATCCTTTGGTTAAAAATGTTTATAAGAATATTGCCAATTACAACAAGGACTTAGATGTTTGGAAAAGGAAACTTTCCTATATAAAACAAATAGATTATTAATAGGAATCCTGCATATGCAGGATTTTTTTCGCAAATTATTTTCATACCGAACACAAGTATTTCTTAGTATATTTGTGGTTCAAAAAACACAAAAAATGTCAGACGATAAAAAAGTAATTTTCTCCATGAGTGGGGTAAGTAAAACGTATAAAAGCAGTAACAAACAGGTATTAAAAAATATTTATTTAAGTTTTTTTTATGGAGCAAAAATTGGAATCTTAGGTTTAAATGGTTCTGGTAAATCGACCTTGTTAAGAATTATTGCTGGTATTGATAATAACTATCAGGGCGATGTTGTTTTTTCTCCAAATTATACAGTAGGTTATTTGTCTCAAGAACCACAACTCGATGATGATAAAACAGTAATTGACATAGTAAAAGAGGGTGTTTCTGAAACAGTTGCAATTTTAGATGCATACAACAAGATTAATGATATGTTTGGTTTGGAAGAAGTGTATTCTGATGCTGATAAAATGGATAAATTAATGGCAAAACAAGCCTTGTTACAGGATCAAATAGATGCTTTAAATGCTTGGGAGTTAGATACACAATTGGAAATCGCAATGGATGCCTTAAGAACCCCTGAAGGAGATACACCAATAAAAAACCTTTCCGGAGGTGAAAGAAGAAGAGTTGCACTGTGCAGATTGTTATTGCAACAGCCGGATGTGCTTTTGTTAGATGAGCCAACCAATCATTTAGATGCCGAATCGGTACATTGGTTAGAACACCATTTAGCCCAGTATAAAGGAACTGTTATTGCAGTTACTCATGATAGATATTTTTTAGATAATGTTGCAGGTTGGATATTAGAATTAGATAGGGGTGAAGGAATTCCTTGGAAGGGAAATTATTCATCTTGGTTGGAGCAAAAATCGAATAGATTGGCTAAAGAAGAAAAAACTGCATCCAAACGTCAGAAAACTTTACAAAGAGAATTAGAATGGGTTAAAATGGCTCCAAAAGGACGTCATGCAAAGTCAAAGGCGCGTTTGTCAAATTATGATAAGTTAATGAGTCAGGATCAAAAACAAAAAGAAGAGAAATTGGAAATTTATATTCCCAATGGTCCAAGATTAGGGAATAATGTAATTGATGCCGTTTCTGTTTCAAAAGCATTTGGAGATAAATTATTATATGAAGATTTAAATTTTAAATTACCGCCAAATGGTATCGTTGGTATAATTGGACCCAATGGAGCTGGGAAAACAACTATTTTTAAAATGATTATGGGTGAAGAAAATGCGGATAAGGGAGAATTTAATGTAGGTGAAACAGCCAAAATAGCTTATGTAGATCAAAGCCATTCTAATATAGACCCAGAGAAAACCATATGGCAAAATTTTTCTGATGAACAAGAAATGATCTTAATGGGTGGAAAACAAGTAAATTCACGAGCCTATTTAGGAAGGTTTAATTTTAGTGGATCTGAACAAAATAAAAAGGTCTCGGCATTGTCTGGTGGTGAAAGAAATCGATTGCATTTGGCAATGACCTTACGCGAAGAAGGTAATGTGTTATTATTAGATGAGCCTACCAATGATTTAGATGTTAATACTTTAAGAGCATTGGAAGAAGGACTAGAAAATTTTGCAGGTTGCGCCGTGATTATTTCTCACGATAGATGGTTTTTAGACAGAGTTTGTACACATATTTTAGCCTTTGAGGGAGAGTCACAAGTTTATTATTTTGAAGGCAGCTTTTCTGATTATGAAGAAAATAAGAAAAAAAGATTGGGTGGCGATTTAATACCAAAACGAATCAAATACAAGAAATTAATAAGATAGGTGCTTTTGATGAATTCAAAAATTAAAAATATTACAACGGAGGTATTGTCAGACGATTGGTATACTTTAAATAAAATAAATTTTGATTATCAATTAAAAAACGGCTCATGGGTAAATCTGTCAAGAGAAAGTTATGATAGAGGGAATGGTGCATGTATTTTGTTATATAATAAAAGTAAAAACACGATAATTTTAATTAAACAGTTTCGAATGCCAACATATACAAACAAAAACCTTTCCGGAATGATGGTAGAAGTGTGTGCAGGGTTGTTGGATGGTGATCAGCCAGAAAAGTGTATTATAAAAGAAACGGAAGAAGAAACAGGTTATAAAATCACATCAGTTAAAAAAATATTTGAGTCTTATATGTCGCCAGGAGCCGTAACAGAAATAATACATTTTTTTGTTGCCGAATATGACGAAACTATGAAAATTAGTGTGGGAGGTGGATTAGATGTTGAACATGAGGATATTGAGATATTGGAAGTCGACTTTAAACAAGCCTTACACATGATTAAAATAGGTGAAATTAAAGATGCAAAAACCATCATGTTATTACAATACGCACATATAAATAAATTGATGGAATAAAATAATTGCTGTTAACTTCTTTAGAAACCTATCATCAATATAAAAAGTGATTTTTGTGCGTGAAGATTTTCTACATTATTTATGGAAACACCAGTTTTTTGCGATAAAAAAATTGCATACCACATCTAATGAAATACTTCAAATATATAAATCAGGAGAGCATAACCTCAATGCAGGCCCTGATTTTTTCAATGCTAAAATAAAAATAGGTAAGCAAATCTGGGCGGGGAATATAGAAATTCACGTAAAAGCTTCGGATTGGTATTTACATGGCCATGAAGAAGATGAAAACTATGATAACGTAATTTTACATGTGGTCTGGTCATATGATATGGATATATACCATAAGAATAATCATAAAATCACTACTTTAGAATTAAGATCATTTGTTTCAGAAAATATTATAAAGCAATATTACAAGCTATTTTCAAAAACATCAAAATGGATTCCCTGTGAAAATTTTATAGGATCTGTAGATAAATTTGTACTAGATAATTGGATAGAGGTTGTATATATTGAAAGGTTAGAACAAAAATCAGCGTTGGTATTACAATTATTGGATAAATCGACAAATGATTGGGAATCGGTTTTGTTTCAATTATTGACAAAGAATTTTGGTTTAAAATTAAATGGAAACGCCTTTTTGAATTTAGCCCAATCTATTGATTATAAGATTATCAAAAAAGAGAGGTCTAATTTATTGGTGTTAGAATCCTTGTTGTTTGGTCAGGCGGGTTTTTTAAATGAAGAAAAAGAAGATATCTATTTTAAAAAATTACAAAGTGAATATAAGTTTCTACTAGTAAAATATGATTTGCACTCTGTTAATAAGGGCCAATTTCAATTTTTTAGATTGCGACCCAATAATTTTCCAACCATAAGATTAGCTCAATTAGGCATGTTGTATTTTAAAGTTCCAAATTTATTCTCAAAAATTATAGCCATTGATAAATTAAAAGATTATTATGAATTATTTGATTTAAAGACCTCATCGTATTGGGAAGAACACTATACATTTAATTCTCAATCTTTAAAAAAAACTAAAAAATTAACGATTTCATTTATTAATTTGCTCTTAATCAATACTATTATTCCTTTAAAATTCATCTACCAAAGACATATTGGCAAACAGGATGATGAAAGCATATTAAATCTAATTAAAGAGATTCCTTCTGAAAAGAATAGTATAATTACTAAATTTGAAAGTCTTTTAAATAAAAATAAACCAAAGGAAAAGTATATAAATAACGCTATGGAAAGTCAGGCATTTTTACAATTAAAAACTGCACATTGTAATCCGAAAAATTGTTTACAATGTGCAATTGGGAATG
>CAYPHN010000203.1:0-6436 GCA_964410265.1 uncultured Flavobacteriaceae bacterium
TAAAGTTTCGGCAGATAATTATTTGGAATACCGTTACGAATTAAAACCTAATGATTATATGTTAGATTTTGCGATTCGTTCGCAAGGGATGAATACGGCCATAAATACAACGCAAAACATTATTCTTAACTGGAGTTTAAAAAGCTTTAGAACTGAAAAAAGTATAAAGTACGAAAACCAGTATACAGATTTACGTTATTTACATAATAACGAGTTTGAAGATATGAGTCCGATGGGAGATGGTGATGAAGAAGATGTAGAAAAACTAAACTGGGTAGCTTTTAAGCAGCAGTTTTTCACATCGGTATTATTATCTGATGAACCTTTTGACAAAGCGAAATTGGCATTGAGAAATTTGGTTCAAGATGAGGATGTTGATACTGTATTTACCAAACAGTATTTAGCATCAATACCCTTACAAGCCAAAAATGGAGAACTGAGCTATAATATGAATATGTATTATGGACCTGTAGATTATAACATATTAAACAAATATGAAGGTAAACAATTAGATAGAATTGTTAGTTTGGGTTGGGGAATATTTAGGTGGATTAATAAATTTGTTTTTATACCTGTATTTAGTTTTTTAAGTTCATTTATAGGGAATTTTGGGATTGTAATCATTCTATTGACCTTGGTGGTAAGAATAATTATGTCTCCTGTAGTTTATAAATCGTATTTATCTAGTGCCAAAATGAAGGTTTTACGACCTGAAATGGAAGAGATAAATAACAAACTAAAAGGTAAAGAAAATGCCATGAAACGTCAGCAAGAAACCATGGCATTACAAAGAAAAGCTGGTGTAAACCCACTTTCTGGATGTATACCTGCCTTGATACAAATGCCAGTATTTTTTGCCTTGTTTAGGTTTTTTCCTGCCAATATTGATATTAGACATAAAGGATTTTTATGGGCGGATGATTTATCGGCTTATGATGAGGTATTACAATTACCTTTTAAAATCCCATTTGATGGTGATCACGTAAGTTTGTTTCCAATTTTGGCATCAATTGCTATATTCTTTTATATGCAAATGACGCAAAGTCAGCAAATGAATATGCAACAACCAGCTCAGGAAGGCATGCCTGATATGCAGAAAATGATGAAAATGATGATGTATTTTTCACCATTAATGATGCTATTTTTCTTTAATAGTTTTGCAAGTAGTTTGAGTTTGTACTATTTTATTTCTAACTTACTTACTATTATTATTATGTTGGTAATTAAGCATTATATAATAGATGAAGATAAAATTCATGCTCAAATTCAGGAAAACAAAAAGAAACCTGCCAAGAAAAAAAGTGCTTTTCGCGAACGTTTAGATACTGCTATGAAACAAGCTCAAGTGCAACAAGAAAAACAGAAAAAAGGAAAGAAGCGTTAAAAGGCTTTTTAGATAAATGATAAAAAGGATTTAAATGTTAAGAATTTAAATCCTTTTTTTTATGGCCTAAGCTTTAAAATATAATTTTAAAGCTTAGGCTTAAAGAATTATTTTCGGATATTTGCATCTATTAGTAATTTTTTTTATTTTAAAGCACATAAATTAATGAAACCAAGTATTCCCAAAGGAACGAGAGATTTTTCACCTATTGAAATAGCCAAAAGAAATTATATTTTTACTACGATCAAACAAATTTTTGAAACTTTTGGTTTTCAGCCTATTGAAACACCTTCTTTTGAAAATTCAAGTACCTTGATGGGGAAATATGGAGAGGAAGGCGATCGATTGATTTTTAAGATATTAAACTCTGGTGATTATTTAAAAAAAGTAGATAATGATTTATGGAAGGAAAAAAATTCTACTAAGATAATATCGAAAATCTCTGAAAAAGCGCTTCGATACGATCTAACGGTACCTTTTGCTAGGTATGTTGTGCAACATCAAAATGAGATAACCTTTCCGTTTAAACGCTATCAAATGCAGCCAGTTTGGAGGGCAGATAGACCACAAAATGGTAGGTTTAGAGAGTTTTACCAATGTGATGCAGATGTGGTTGGGAGTAAAAGTTTATGGCAAGAAGTAGAATTTGTTCAATTGTACGATGCTGTTTTTACCAAATTGGGTTTGACCGAGGTGGTAATTAAATTGAATAACAGAAAAATATTATCTGGTATTGCTGAAATTATTGGAGCTAAAGATAAATTGATCGATTTCACTATTGCCTTAGATAAATTAGATAAAATAGGAGCAGAGGGTGTAAGCAACGAAATGCTATCTAAAGGTATAAGTAAAGAGGCCATTGAAAAAATACAACCACTTTTTGATTTTACAGGATCGAATAATAACAAATTAGAGCAGTTAACAAAAATGCTGTCAAGTTCTGAAGAAGGCATGAAAGGTGTTGAAGAATTGCAATTTGTTATTGATAATATTGATAAACTAAGTTTGCAAAGTGCTGCTTTAGAAATTGATGTTACCTTAGCAAGAGGCTTGAATTATTATACTGGTGCCATTTTAGAAGTGCAAACCAAAAAAGTTAAAATGGGTTCTATTGGTGGCGGTGGAAGATATGATGATTTAACCGGGGTTTTTGGTTTAAAAGATATCAGTGGTATAGGTATCTCTTTTGGTTTAGACAGAATTTATTTGGTTTTAGATGCATTGAATTTGTTTGAAAAAGCATCGCTTTCTAAACCACAAATCATCTTTTTAAATTTTGATATAAATGAAAGCTTAGGCTTCTTCAAAGCTATAAAAGCACTTCGTGAAAACGATATAAAATGTGAAATGTACCCTGATTTAGGTTTATCTAATAAGCAACAAAAAAAGCAATGGAAATATGTTTCCAACCGAGATATTAGGTTTGTAGTTTCAAAAATGGAAGGTAAAAAGTTTGTTGTAAAGAACAGAAATAGTGATGAACAATTTATATGTAATTTGGATGAACTAATTCGACTAATGTCAAAATAATATTAATTATTAATTACAATGTTGTATTTTTGCAAATTAAATTATAGGACTTATGTTTGAAGGAAATAATGGAAAAATAAACGAATTGATTGAAGAAATGGGTGATAATCATATATCAAATTCTGCACAAACTCCTTTGCGTGATGATGCGTTTTCAATATCAGATGAAGATAAAATAAAATCTATCCAAAAAGATTTTTCAAATATTTTACACACACTTGGAATGGACTTAAACGATGATAGTTTAAAAGGTACACCTTCAAGAGTTGCACATATGTTTGTAAATGAAATTTTTGGTGGATTAAACCCAAATAACAAACCCAAACTATCAACTTTTGATAATAATTATAAATATGGTGAAATGTTGGTAGAAAAAAATATTACAGTTTATTCTACCTGTGAACATCATTTGTTACCTATAGTTGGGCGTGCTCATGTTGCTTATATATCTAAAGGCAAGGTTATTGGCTTGTCAAAAATGAATAGAATTGTTGATTATTATGCCAAAAGACCTCAAGTACAAGAAAGGTTGACCATGCAAGTAGTTAAGGCTTTACAAGAGGCTTTGGGTACAGATGATGTGGCATGTATTATTGATGCAAAACATTTATGTGTGAATTCTAGAGGTATTAAAGATATTACAAGTAGTACAGTTACATCTGAATTTGGAGGCAAATTTAAAGAGAAGGAAGTTAAAAAAGAACTGTTGGATTATATCAAATTAAACACATCTTTTGAATAATTATTGAAAAGGATAAAAAAGTAAAGGTGTTGCAATTTTCAACACCTTTTTTTATAAATTTTGTAAAAATTCTAAAGTGTCAATACCGTCGGCATAATCCCAAAGTTGCGGTTTTTGAGTTTCACCAAATGAGACAATATTTGTAATATTAAGATTTCCAACAATGCATTGGATGGATTCTTTCTCTATGTTTAATTGTTGTTTTAATTGGTCTTCATTTTCATAATATTCATAAAACAAAGAAGCGATTGGTGAAGAATAACTGTTGTCTTCTTTTAACATAAGAAAACCATTTTCTAGAAGTTTAAACTGACTCATTAAATATACGGCTTTGTTATAATCGTAATTATTTTGATATTTTATATAGTTGATAAGATCTTTATAAGAGTATATAGCTTTAAATAATTGATCAAAATCATAATTTTTAGGAATAAATATTTTAGCAACACTTCTACAGCCTAAACCAAAATATCGAAAGATGTCTTCTCCCAATTTTTGCAATTCATTTTCAGATTCTTTTCCCGTTAAAATTGCAATTGAATTTCTGTTTTGACGAATAATGTTAGGGTATTTACCAAAATAATAATCAAAATATCGTGATGTATTGTTACTTCCTGTAGCGATAATGGCATCAAAGTCGTTTAATTTTTCTTCAGTAAAAGTTATGCTTCCTTTAAATAGAGGTTCAATATGTTCTATATATTTTGCAATAAGGGGTAACAAATATTTATCGGTAGACGATTGTTTTACTATTATTTGATTACCAGAAATTAAAACGGTTAAAAAATCATGAAATCCAACCAAAGGAATATTACCAGCCATTATAACGCCAATATTTTTTGGGTTGGTATTATTTAAATTGTAGGTAGATATCCATTTATTAAGATTTTTATAGGTCAGTATTTTACTCCAACTTGAAAAAGAATAAATGACATTTTCTTCGGTAAACCAGGCATTACTTTCTTGAGCCCTTTTTATTTGCATATTAAACGGTTCAAAAAATAGATCGTTTAACAGAACATTATTGTTCTTCTCAATTTTATTCAATTGAAACTGACCTAAAAAATCACCCAATTTTACAAAAGCTTCAATTCTTTTTTCAATAGTCATGTTTATAGATTTATTAATAAGGAAGCATTATATTTGCATGCAAATTTAGCTAAAAAAATCATGGCAATAATAATAACTGATGAATGTATCAATTGTGGTGCATGTGAACCAGAATGCCCTAATAATGCAATATATGAAGCTGCAGAAGAATGGAAGTTTTCTGATGGGACTAGATTGACGGGTGATATAATGTTACCCAATGGTAAGAATTTTAATGCAGATGAAGATCAAGAGCCAATAAATGATGAAGTTTATTATATTATTGCTGATAAATGTACAGAATGCAAAGGTTTTCATGATGAGCCACAATGTGCAGCAGTTTGCCCTGTAGATTGTTGTTTGCCAGATGAAGATCATGTAGAGACAGAAGAAGAACTATTGATAAAAAAACGTTTTATGCATAATGAATAGATTAAATTTTATGAAGCAAATAAGAATAGCATTATTATTTTTTCTATTTACTTTTTCAAGTTATGCTCAGTTGGATAATTCGGATTCTGTGGGTAATTTTTTTGTAACAAAGAATAAATTGGTTTGGCAAAAATCATATCACTTAAGTGATGTGAATGAGTTGGATCGATATTTAAAAAGTAATCCCTTTACTTCGAAATTAAGGATATTAGATTTTATTGATGACACCATCACAGATGATTTTAAATTAATTGCTAATAATTTACCTCGATATGCACAAAGTAGTTACAGAGCGTTTATTGCCATAGATGTATACCGTGATTATTTTAGGGTTACCATTAGAAGTATTACTTTTCCAAGTTTTGTTGAAAATTATTATTACAACGGTATGCGACAAAATTCTCGTTCTGGTTCACTTGAAGATTATATCTTAAGAAATGACGGATTTATAAACAGAACAAGTGCTAATATACACGTATTAAAAAGTTTTGATGCAAGTTTTGAATCCGTTTTTAATGAAATGGCAGAACCATTGAAAGAATGATTATATTTTTTCATTCTAAGAAAACTCTTTCATAAATATCATACAGGCATATTAGTTTAATATTTCAAATTGTGAATTAAATAAAGGAGTATCAATGAGTTATCATATCCAAGCGCTACGGTATAACTGACTCAAATCACTATTTTATTAAAGTATTACATTTAAATCAATCATATCGGATATGATATAAGTCACTCTTTTATTGATGTAATAAGAGTAATTTTGTTTACACATACGTTTTAGATGAAATTGTATTTTAAAAATATCGTATCAATTTTTTTAGCAAGCATCGTTCTTTTTTCAACGATGTCATTTAGCATGAATATACACCATTGTATGAATAACATGATGGAAGAACCATGCACTATGGAAACCGAGTTATCACCAACAAACTGTGACCTTGTTACCAATAATAAATGCTGTTCAACAAATATTATCATTAAAGTGGCAGATAATGAGCTAAAGAAAACTACTATTAATAATTATTCAGATACAGTAATATTTTTTTATGCATGCATAAATTTATTTGAAGGCTTTGAAGAAAATATAATAACTTTAATAAATTATGACCCCCCTTTAATTTCAAAAGATCTTCAAGTATTTAATGAAACTTTCCTTATTTGATTTTGATCGTCAATTTGTCGACAGAGTAGTTTATGCTTTGTAACTAAGCACCACATTAATAATTTTATTCAAGATTATTAATAACTCAATA
>CAYPHN010000204.1:0-4778 GCA_964410265.1 uncultured Flavobacteriaceae bacterium
CTTTTAGAAAATGTGATGCAATTGTTTCAATCTGAAAAACAATTACAAAAAAGATACAATTCGGTAAATATTACCCATGTTAATGATTTATCTACTCTGGTTCCAAAACCACTTTTTGATGAAAAAAATTTAAAAAATTACATAAGGTATTCTTCAAAAATCTACCAAAATGATTATATAGTTTATGATGAAATTGACAATCATGATCTTGTGAATGTCTATATCCCCTTCGTTAATTTAAATAATTTTTTTTTAGAAAAATTTGGAAACTTTGAATACAAGCACTTTTCAACGGTATTGATTGAAAATATAATGAACACTTATAAATTTTGCGAACATCCACACATGTTTGTGAATTTAGATACCAAACACTTTGAAATAGTAATTATAGCCGATCATAAGCTTTTATTTTACAATTCATTCAAACATAAAAGCAAAGAAGATTTTATTTATTATATATTATTTACTGCAGAGCAATTAAATTTAAATCCTGAAAAATTTGAATTGATGCTATCGGGTAACATATCTAAAGATCACCCTTACTTTAAAATGGCATATATGTACATCAGAAATATTGCTTTACTTGAAAATAGATCCAAGTATAAATTTGGCCCTTATTTCAATGAAGAAACTAAACGTAGTTTTTATACCTTATTAAATCAATTTTAATGCGAATAATTTCGGGAAAACACAAAAGTAGAAGAATAACCGCTCCTAATAATTTACCTGTTCGGCCAACTACCGATATGGCCAAAGAGGCTTTATTCAATATTTTAAATAACCACTATTATTTTGATCAAATTGAAGTATTAGATCTTTTTGCCGGCATTGGTAGTATTAGTTTTGAATTTGCATCTCGTGGCACAAAAAACATTACCAGTGTAGACCAACATCATGGCTGTATTGCATTTTTAGACAAAATTAATAATGAACTTGAATTTAGCATGCAAACCATTAAAAGTGATGTCTTCAGCTTTTTAGAAAAAAGCAATACAAAATACGATGTAATTTTTGCCGACCCTCCATATGATTTTTTGGATGAACAATATCAAAAAATACTCGATTTAGTTTTTGACAAGCAACTGCTAAGTGAAGATGGTTTATTGATTGTTGAACATGCGAAACAAACTGATCTTTCCAATAATCAAACCTTTACCAAATCAAAAAAATACGGTGGTAATATGTTTAGTTTTTTTGAAACCTCGAAATAATTTTAATTCTTATCCAGTTTTATGATTTGTTGAACTTGAAATAAGAAAATAAATAAAAGGTGTTACTCAGCAATTTATTCTATTCTTATTTAGCCAATTATTTTTAAAATTCCTTCAAATAATTCACCTTTAGCAACAACTGCACCTTGTTGAATTAATTCGAATATTTCTATATTTCTTTCTTTTTTATAAGATTTCTTTCCTTTTAAATACTCAATATTCTCATCTTTTGAATTATCTAAAAACCAATTAAATCCAGCATCTTCTAACAAATTAATACCTTCCTTGTTTACTTTTACAACAAGGCGTTGCAAACCATCATCATTACACTTGAACAGATTTAAAGTATTTTTAGAAGCATGCTCTAAATAATTTGCTTTGTTTAATACCTTTTCCCAAACAAAATCACTAAAAATATTTAATTCTTTATCTGCTAATTCGGGTTTGTCTTTTTTAATTTTATTCCACTCTTTTACATCAATGCTTTGCGCAGCCAAAAAAATAGCAAATTCTTCATGTAGTTCTTCAAATTGCTCTTTTGTTAATTGTGTGTATTTCATATCGTTAAATCTATTACTCTTTAATCTTAATATTAAGGATTGCAAAAATAGAAAATTCCGCGAAAGCGATTAAATTAATTGACTATTAATTCAAAAAATACCAATTTTATATTGTATATTTGCACGCTTAAAAAATAACATTTAAAATTTTATTTATGAATCATTACGAAACTGTTTTCATTTTGAATCCCGTTTTATCTGATATTCAGGTAAAGGAAACAGTAAAGAAGTTTGAAGACTACTTGGTTTCTAAAGGTGCCGAAGTGATTTACAAAGAAGATTGGGGGCTAAAAAAATTAGCATATCCAATTCAAAAGAAAAAAACTGGTTTTTACCACTTATTCGAATTCAAAGCTCCAGGTGATATTATCACTGCTTACGAATTAGAATTTAGAAGAGATGACAGCATTATGCGTTATTTAACTGTTGGACTAGACAAACATGCTGCAGCTTGGGCTGATGTAAGAAAAGAAAGAGTTAAATCTAAAAATCCTAAAAAATAATGGCATCATTAGAACAACAAGCAAAAGGTGGTAGCAAAGGAGAGATTAGATATCTAACTCCTTTAGAAATAGACACTAAAGTAAAAGTAAAATACTGTCGTTTTAAAAAGAACGGTATCAAATATATAGATTATAAAGATGCTGATTTTTTAATGTATTTGGTAAACGAACAAGGTAAAATTTTACCTCGTAGATTAACAGGGACTTCGTTAAAATACCAACGTAAAGTTTCTCAAGCAATAAAAAGAGCGCGTCATTTGGCTTTAATGCCTTATGTAGGTGATATGTTAAAATAATTAAATAAGATTTAGATTATGGAACTTATATTAAAACAAGACGTAGCTAACTTAGGGTTTAAAGATGATTTAGTTACTGTGAAAAATGGTTACGGTCGTAATTATTTAATTCCTCACGGACTTGCTGCATTAGCAACTAGTTCAGCAAAAAAAGTATTGACTGAGACTTTAAAACAAAGAGCCTACAAAGAAGAAAACATTGTAAACGCAGCCAACAAAGCAGCTGAAGCTTTAAAAGCTTTAGAAGTTAAAATTTCTGCAAAAACAGGTGAAGGTGATAAATTATTTGGCTCAGTTAACAATGCTAACCTAGCAGAAGCAATAGCAACTGAAGGCCAGGAGCTTGACAAGAAATTTATAACAATTGCTGGAGGTGTAATAAAACGTATCGGTAAGTATACTGCTAAAGTAAGGTTACACAGAGATGTAATTATTGATTTACCCTTTGAAATTGTTTCGGATAAGAAATAATTAATGATATATTAACATTACGTTAATAAAAATAGAGCCTATTCATTTTGAATAGGCTTTTTTTTATACTTTTGTTTAAACTCAAATAAATTTATTCATAATGATAAAAAAATTCATTTTAACTCTAGTCCTGACAATTACTATTGCTTTTGCTGGTTTTTCTCAGGTTACAACCTCATCAATGCGTGGAAATGTATATGATGATACAAATCAGGCACTACCAGATGCAAGTGTAGTTGCCATACATACTCCTACTGGTACAAGGTTCGGAAGCACCACAAATTTTGATGGTGTGGTTAATTTACGCAATATGCGTGTAGGTGGACCATATACGATAACAATTAGTTATGTTGGTTTTCAAACAAAAGAAATTAAAGGCGTACACTTAACTTTAGGTAAATCCTTCGATTTTGATGCTGTTTTACAAACAGATAGCCAGCAATTAGAAGAAGTACTTTTACAAGCTTCTACCGGTGATACCTTTAGTAAAGGACGGACAGGTGCAGAAACAAGCATAGGAAAAGAAACCATTGCTGTTATGCCAACGATATCAAGGTCTATAAGTGATTTTACACGTTTAGAACCTTCTGCAAGTGGCAATTCTTTTGGAGGTAGAAACGATCAATACAATAACTTTTCCTTAGATGGATCTATTTTTAACAACCCTTTCGGTTTAGATGCACCAACTCCTGGTGGACAAACTGGTGCCAATCCGATTTCATTAGATGCAATTGAACAGATCTCTGTAGCCACTGCACCTTATGATGTAACCCAATCTGGTTTTACCGGTGCCTCGGTAAACGCGGTTACCAAAAGTGGTACCAATGAATTTCATGGAACCGTATATGGTTTCTTTCGCAATGAAAATATGACAGGTGGGAAAATTAAAGGCGACGATGTTGTTAAAAATGATTTAGAGCAAAAACAATATGGATTTAGTATTGGTGGACCTTTAGTTAAAAACAAATTGTTTTTCTTTGTTAATTTTGAAAAAGATGAAAGAATAGATCTAGGTTCTTCTTGGGTTCCTAATACAGGATCTGGAGCGGCAAATGAATCCCGAGTTTCTTTAAGCGACATGCAGGCGGTTCAAAATAGATTGCTTTCTTTAGGATATAATCCTGGGGCTATTCAAGGGTTTAACCACGCAACAAATTCTACAAAAGGTATTATTAAGTTTGATTGGAATATTAATGATAATAATCGTTTGGCAGTAATCTACAATTTTTTAAATGCCTCAAAAGAAAAACCTGCACACCCAACTGCACTAGGGTTTAGAGGACCAAGTGCCAACACCTTACAATTTCAAAATGCTGGTTATGAAATAAATAATGAACTGAACTCTATCTTATTAGAACTGAATTCGAATTTATCAGACAATATAACTAATAAATTACAAGTTGGTTATACCAGTTTTAATGATTATAGAAATCCATTCTCTACCCCTGCTCCAAGTTTTACCATTTTAGAAAATGGGTCTCCTTATATTATTGCAGGTAATGAACCTTTTTCTATCAATAATAAGTTAGATCAATCTGTTTTTCAATTGACAAATAATATGACATTTTTTACTGGAAATCACGCTTTTACTTTAGGTTTTTCCTTCGAGAAGTTTAAATTTGGGAACTCTTTTAATTTAGGTAATTATGGTGCCCGTGGTGTATTTTTCCCAACATCAGGTTCCGTTAACGACTTTATAAATGATGATTCCATTGCAGGTGATTTAGCAGCGGCAAC
>CAYPHN010000204.1:4794-6422 GCA_964410265.1 uncultured Flavobacteriaceae bacterium
TGCAAATGGTTTAGGTAATCCTAGTGGATTTAACTGGTATAAAATGGATGTTGGACAAATGGCTTTTTATTTACAAGACGAATGGAATGCAACGGATAATTTAAGGTTAACAATTGGAATTAGATTCGACAAACCATTATATTTTAATTCTTCGCAGTTCGCTCAAGAATTTATTGATACACAATGTTGCTATATGCCATCTATAGATTATTTTAATCCTAATAATGGTGAAACAGTTAATTTTGACAGTACGCAAATGCCAACCAATGAAATTTTATTTTCTCCAAGGTTTGGATTTAACTGGGATATAAAAGGTGATAATACCTTTCAAGTTAGAGGTGGTACAGGTATCTTTACCGGAAGGCTTCCTTTTGTATGGATAGGTAACCAAATTGGATCACCAAACTTTTTCTTCTATCAAGTCAATGACCCTAACTTTCAATGGCCACAAGTTTGGCGTACAAATATTGGCGCAGACCATAAATTTGGCAAAGGTTGGATTCTTTCTACAGACTTAAGTTATACGCAAGACATGAATGGAGCTCATGTTCAAAACTGGGGGTTAAAACCGCCAACAGGCACACTTCAAGGTGTTGATAATCGTGCCATTTATAATATTGAAGACAAATCGACCTTGCCATGGGGTGACCCAACAAGTGCATTTGTATTTACTAATTCTGATAAAGGTAGAATCGTAAATGCTACATTTAAAGTTGAAAAAACTTTTGAAAATAATTTTTACTTTAGTGCCGCATATAATTATTTAGACTCCAAAGACGTGAACTCTATTGAAGCTGAAATTACTGGAGATGCATTTGTAGGTAATGCTGCTTTAGGCAATGTTAATGATGCTGTTTTATCTCGTTCTAGATATGGCGATGATCATAGAATAATTGGCGTTATTACTAAAAAATGGATTTATGGTAGCGACAGATGGGCAACAACAATTTCATCTTTTATGGAATTTGCTCAAGGAGGCAGGTTCAATTATACCTATGGTGGTGACATCAATGGTGATGGATCGGGATTAAACGATTTAATTTATATTCCAACCGCAAGTGAGGTGAATCAAATGAATTTTGCTGTTCCTGGACAAGCTACTGATTTTGATAACTTTATTAACCAAGATGATTATTTAAAAGGAAGAAGAGGACAATATGCTGAAAGATACGGTGCTATTTCACCTTGGAGAAATAGAGTTGATATTAAATTCTTACAAGATTTTAATTTTAAAACCGGTTCTAAAAAACAAACCATTCAATTTAGTATTGATATTTTAAATTTTGGTAATATGATTAGTTCAGATTTGGGAGTTATTCAACAACCTAATTCTATACAGCCAGTTGGTGTATCTGTCGATCCTATAACCAAAATACCTACCTATACTTTTGATGGTAATTTACAAAAAACGTTTGGTTTTGACTCTAGTTTGGCATCTAGATGGCAAATGCAGTTTGGTTTGAGATATATTTTCTAAGTTTACTCCCATGAAAATAGGAGTCGCTCCCGTCTCGAACCTAGGATCGGCAGAAGGGGGTTAAGAAATGTGTTTTTTTAAATACCTATCTAAAATAAATTAGCCATCCCCTGAAAAACACATTAAATAAGTTGTAAAGTATTGATTTTAT
>CAYPHN010000205.1:0-6411 GCA_964410265.1 uncultured Flavobacteriaceae bacterium
AACTTATCAAACTATTAAAGATAAAACCAATTTTACAGAAGCTGATTTTGATAGCCTGAAAAATGTAGCAGATCTCATGTATTTTCCTTACAGCGAAAAAGAAAATATTTATCTACAACAAGATGGGTTTTTAGATAAAGAATTGATTCCTGTTGCTCAATTACCTAAAAAAGACAGGCCTATAAATCAAAAATGGTCGTGGGATAGAATATTGCGCTCGCCTTATATCAAACAGGCTGATGTTTTACAAGGCATTTATTTCTTTGAAGATAAATTTGATGATAAAACCATTGCAAATCATTTTAATTTTTATGAACCCTTAACGGTTCATGAATCGTCTCTCTCACCTTGTGTACATTCTATTATTGCTTCAAAAATTGGGATGCAACAAAAAGCCTACGAAATGTACCTACGTACTTCTCGTTTGGATCTAGATGATTATAACCACGAAGTACACGAAGGTTTACATATTACAAGTATGGCTGGTACATGGCTTTCTATCGTGCAAGGGTTTGGAGGTATGCGGAACTTCAACAATACTTTAGCATTTAACCCTCAAATCCCTAAAGAATGGCAATCATATTCCTTTAAAATTAATTATCGGGGAGTAACTTTAAAGGTTTTCAAAAGTCAAAATATTTGTACATTTACTAATGAATCTGATACTCCGGTTGAAATTTTAGTTGCCGGTAAAAAGGTTGTTGTTAATTCAGAGGTACTAGTTGAATTATAGTCAAACCCTGACAAAACATAAATTATAATATGAATCATTAATGGTTAAAATATTAATCACACAGGGAATGATGATATGAATGTTTTAATTGACTTTTAAAAAACATTAAATTTTAATAGATGAAATACTATATTAAATTTTCAATACTATTTTTACTTTTTACAAGCTTTCTCTTAGCACAAGAAATTCAAAAAGTTGAACCCCCTTTTTGGTGGGTTGGTATGCAAAACCCAAAACTTCAATTATTAATTTACGGTGAAAATATTTCAGAATACGCAGTAAACATACCTGATAAAGAAATGATACTAGATAGTGTTACCAAAACTGAAAACCCAAACTATTTATTTTTAAACTTCGATTTTTCAAGAGTAAATCGCGCCAACGACTTCAAAATAAAGCTTGAAAAAAAAGGCGTAAAAAGCTTGAGTATCGACTATAAACTTAAACAGCGAAAAAGTAATTCGGCAAACAGAAATAGTTTTGATAGTTCGGATGTAATTTACCTCATCATGCCCGACCGTTTTGCCAATGGAAATCCTAAAAACGATTCCCATAAGGATGTGGTAGAAAAAGCAGATCGAACCAAGAACGGAGGCCGTCATGGTGGTGATATTCTGGGTATTACAAATAATTTAGATTATATTAAAGATCTTGGAGCTACTGCTTTATGGAGTACACCTTTATTAGAAGACAATGAACCTGTTTATTCTTATCATACCTATGCCCAAAGCGACTATTACAAAATTGACCCAAGATACGGAACGAATGAAGATTATAAATTATTGGCTGATGCATTGCATCAACGAGATATGAAACTCATTATGGATTATGTTACCAATCATTGGGGAAGCAAACATTGGATGATTAAAGATCTGCCTACAACAAATTTTATCAACCAGTGGCCAGAAGGTTTTCGAAGAAGCAATTACAGAATGACTACACAATTTGACCCTAATGCCTCTCAAATTGATGCTGAAGGCTGTATGAATGGCTGGTTTGATACTACCATGCCCGATATGAATCAACGTAATCCTTTACTGTTAAACTATATCACCCAAAATGCTATTTGGTGGATCGAATTTGCTGGATTAGACGGTTTAAGGGTGGATACTTATTCCTACAATGACAAAGAAGGTATTGCAAAATGGACCAAAGCAATTACCGATGAATACCCTAATTTTAATATTGTGGGAGAAGTTTGGATGCACGATCAGGCGCAAATTGCCTATTGGCAAAAGGATAGTAAAATCGGAGCCATTAAAAATTATAATTCGCACTTACCAAGTGTAATGGATTTTACTTTATACGATGAATTAACTACTGTTTTTAATAAAGATAAATCGACATGGAATGATGGCATCATTAAAGTTTATGAAAACTTTACCAACGATTTTCTATACCCAAATATTGACAATATTTTGGTTTTTGCCGGCAACCACGATACAAATCGAATTAATGAGATTTACCAAAGCGATTTAGATAAATATAAAATGATCATGACCCTAATTCTTACCATTCGAGGTATTCCACAGCTTTATTATGGCGATGAAATAGGTATGCTTGGTAATAAAGATAAACTAGGCGATGGCGATATTAGAAGAGATTTTCCTGGTGGGTGGCCGAATGATTCGCAAAATGCTTTTACGAAAAACGGACGTACCCAAACACAGGAGTCTTACCATGCATTTACTAAAAAATTATTACAATGGAGAAAAAATAATGAGGCGATTCATCATGGTAAAACCATACATTATATACCCGAAAACAATGTCTATGTGTATTTTAGAATAGCTCAAACCGGAACAGTGATGGTGGTTATAAATAATAATTTAGAAACACAAACCTTAGATCTATTGAGATTCACTGAGGGTATTAAAAAATTCACGAAAGGAAAAGAAATAATTTCAGGTAATAAAATAAATTTACAAAAACAGCTTACCATAGCTGGTAAAAAATCAATGATCATAGAATTACACTAATATTTTTATTGACGTCTTGTTGGACTCTGTTTTTTACAAACCTTGACGATCAATTTTATTTAAGATACCTAAATCCGAGAAGCAAATGAAAAAATTTATATTAATTGTTGGTTTATTACTAATCTTTATTACTATCAGTTGTAATAAACCAAAAGAAAAAGCATTTACCTCTGTTCATATTCCTTTTTATTGGGAAAGTGCCAATATTTATTTTCTCTTAACCGATAGATTTAACAATGCAGACACATCTAATGACATTAATTTTGAGAGAAACGATAGCACTGCAGTTTTAAGAGGGTTTGAAGGTGGTGATATTAATGGCATTACACAAAAAATTAAAGAGGGCTATTTTACTAATCTTGGTATTAATGCGATTTGGATGACTCCTTTGGTAGAGCAAATTCACGGTAGCACAGATGAAGGAACCGGTGTTACTTATGGATTTCATGGTTATTGGACCAAAGACTGGACAACTTTAGACCCAAACTTTGGTACCATACAAGATTTACAGGAAATGGTAGAAACTGCCCATAAAAATAATATTCGAATTATTATGGACGCAGTGATTAATCATACGGGGCCGGTAACACCACTTGATCCTGTTTGGCCAAGTGATTGGGTAAGAACAAGTCCGAAATGTACTTACCAAAACTATGAAACGTCAATAAACTGCACCCTTGTAGAAAATTTGCCGGATATACTAACGGAAAGCAATAAAGAAGTAAAATTACCGGAATTTTTGATAGAAAAGTGGAAAAAAGAAGGTCGCTATGATAAGGAAATAATAGAGTTAGACGTATTTTTTGAACGTACAGGTTACCCAAGAACACCTAGATATTATATCATTAAATGGTTGACAGATTATATCAAAGAATTTGGAATTGACGGATACCGAGCTGACACTGTAAAACATATTGAAGAAGAAGTTTGGTTAGAATTTCAAAAAGAATGTCAGTATTCATTTGAATTTTGGAAAAAAAACAACCCAAATAAAAAATTAGACAACACTTCTTTTTATACGGTTGGAGAGGTTTATGGCTATGAAATAATAAAAAATGGAGCCCAATTTGATTTCGGAGATGTAAAGGTCAATTATTATACACATGGTTTTAGCAGTATGATAAATTTTGAATTTAAAGGAAATGCCAAAGAAAACTATGAGGCCATATTTTCAAGGTACGCCGAAGCTTTACAAGATACTTTAAAAGGAAAAGGAGTTTTAAATTATGTGAGTTCACATGATGATAGTTACCCTTTTGATAAGGAAAGAAAAAAACCTTTTGAAGCAGGTACGAAACTATTGTTAGCCCCAGGTACATCTCAGGTATATTACGGAGATGAGGTTGCAAGAGCCTTGATTGTTCCGGAAACTAATGGCGATGCAACCTTGCGTTCTGTTATGAATTGGGATTTTATTTCTAAAGACGAACAATCTTTAGCAGTTTTAAAACATTGGCAAAAATTAGGTAAATTTAGAAGAGATCACCCGGCAATTGGTGCTGGATCACATAAATTAATAAGCGCAAACCCATATGTTTTTCAAAGAAATTTTGCGGATGGAGATTATGAAGATAATGTGATTGTTGGATTGAATTTAGATATTGGTGAGAATAAAATCAATGTTTCCAATGTCTTTAAAGATGGAGATCTATTAGTGGATAAATATTCTGGAAAGGAACTTCATGTGAAAAATGGATTTGTTTTGATCAATTCTCCTTTTGATATCGTTTTATTGGAAATTAAAAAATAATGAAAAAATTAATTTATAGTCTTGCTTTAATTATATTAATTGGTTCTTGTACAAATAAAAAAATAGAAATATCTCCTGTTAAACAGGAAGTTATTGAGCAAAAAGAACATAAAAAAGTAATCTATCAAGTCTTTACTCGCTTGTTTGGAAACGAAAACACAAGCAATAAACCTTGGGGTACCATCGAAGAAAACGGTGTGGGTAAATTTAATGATTTTACTAACAAAGCACTTCGAGAAATTAAAAATTTGGGTATAACCCACATTTGGTATACTGGTATCCTTCACCATGCTACAATTACAGATTACACAAAATACGGTATTTCAAATGACGATCCCGATATTGTAAAAGGTCGTGCAGGTTCGCCATATGCCGTAAAAGATTATTATCAAGTTGATCCCGATCTAGCAGTAGATGTATCCAAACGAATGCAAGAATTTGAGCAATTGATAGAGCGCACGCATAATGCTGGAATGAAAGTTTTAATTGATATTATACCCAATCATATCGCTAGAGCTTATGAAGGGAAAAATAATCCGAAAGGTGTTAGTGATTTTGGAGCGCAAGATGACAAATCTGTTACGTATAAAAAGAACAATAACTTTTATTATGTGGTTGGTGAGAGTTTTAAAGTTCCTGTTTGGAAAAATGATTATTTGCCTTTAGGCGGAGAAAAAAACGTGCTAGCAGATGGGGGGTTTAAAGAAATACCCGCAAAGTGGACGGGTAATGGATCTCGTTTGGCACAACCCAATTTTTATGACTGGTATGAAACAGTAAAAATAAACTATGGTATCAAACCAGATGGAACCAAAGATTTTGACACTTTACCCAAAGGTTTTGATAAAAAGGGGTTTAAAGATCATGTAGCTTTTTGGAAAGACAAAGAAATTCCGGATTCATGGATAAAATTTAAAGATATTGCTATGTTTTGGTTAGCAAAAGGTGTAGACGGGCTTCGATTTGACATGGCTGAAATGGTACCGGTAGAATTTTGGAGTTATATGAATGCCTCCATAAAAATTAAATATCCCAATACTTTTTTATTGGCAGAAGTTTATAACCCAAGCCTATACCGTGATTATATCCATTTAGGAAAAATGGATTATTTATACGATAAAGTAGCGCTGTACGATACTATAAAACATATTGTACAAGGTTATGGATTAACCGATAATTTACCACAAATTCAAAATGATCTTGCAGACATAGAGCATCATATGGTTCATTTTTTAGAAAATCATGATGAACAACGCATTGCCAGCCCAGAATTTGCCGGTTCGGCAGAAAAAGGGAAACCTGCTATGGTGGTTTCTACAACCATAAGCACCTCCCCCACTTTAATTTATTTTGCTCAAGAAGTTGGTGAGTCCGGAAGCGAAAATGCTGGCTTTGGCACTAAATCTCGAACTTCAATTTTTGATTATATAGGTGTCCCAAATCACCAGAGGTGGATGAATGGTAAAAAATTTGATGGTGGTGGCTTAACTAAAAGTGAAAAAAAATTATACGGATTTTATAAAAAATTACTCAATTTTACCATTAATAGCAGTGCCCTGATGGGGGATTATACAGAGATACACAGTTACAATCGAGCCAATACAAAAAATTACAATCATCGGGTATTTTCATTTGTTCGCTGGTGTGACGTAGAAAAGCTGATAATTATTTCAAATTTTGATGATAAAAAAAGCTATTCTTTTGATTTAAAACTTCCGGATTCAGTTGTTTCTGTTTGGCAATTAAAAGATGGCCATTACACATTTACAGATCAATTAAACATGAATAACTCTTTTCAGTTAATCGTTAAAAATGACTATGCCAGCATGCAGTTACAACTTAAACCATTAGCCTCTTTGATATTAAAATTAGAAGGGAATAAATTACTTGAAATTAAATAGGGTTTGCTGAGAAAGTCAGATTAAGTTTTACACTTTACACACTTAATT
>CAYPHN010000206.1:0-398 GCA_964410265.1 uncultured Flavobacteriaceae bacterium
TGTTTGTACGAAATATTTGTATGGCATTTGACCTTCGATTAATTGAAAACAAACCAGAGACAAGAATTTTTTCTATGACAATTTAACTTGCATCAATCTATTTACCCAACATACCTTTTTTTAAGTCTGAATCTGCTGGTTTTTTCCCTAACCATACAGCAAATGTTGCTTTTTTAAATTCTAAACCTTCTACAGTTCCCTTTTCTTTTCCATTTTTATAAACCATGGTTTTACCATTTTTGTAAACGATATCAAATATGTCACCTTTAATAATTTCATCGTTAAAACATGCAATAAAATCTGATTTTTGAGTATTGGTTGTTTTACCAGAAGTAGATTTACTAAAACCCTCATTAATTGCCGAAGTCATTTTACAATGAGTAACCATGCCACAAACA
>CAYPHN010000206.1:408-6390 GCA_964410265.1 uncultured Flavobacteriaceae bacterium
TGCCATTGGTGCATCATTATTTATAATTGCCTCGCTATCATTTGATTTTGACTGTAAATATAGGCTGCCAACATATAAATCCATCCACATTTTTTCACGCATTCCTGCTCCGTTTAAAAACATTTTCTCTCCAGAAAAACTAAGCTCTTTCTTTAAAACAACATCTCCAACTTTTGTTTGCGCCATCAAACTATTTGCACTTAACACAGGTACAATTACTAATAAAAATAATATTAACTTAATTTGTTTCATCTGTTTATCTTGGGTATTAGGTTTTTATTCTATGTATAATTTTTTTTAAATTAAAGCGTTCAATTTATGAAATTATTTTAATTTTTCGCTATATTTTTTAACGAATTTATCAAGTTTAGGATTGATCACAGCCCTACAATAACCTTGATTTTTATTGTTAATATAGTAATTTTTATGATAATCTTCGGCATCATAATAAATCTCAAATGGTGTTATCTCAGTAACTATTTTATTCTCGTAAACACCTTCTAATTCTAATTGAGTAATCATCAATTCGGCATCATTTTTTTGCGATGTATCATGATAAAAGATAGCAGAACGATATTGAGAGCCCACATCGGCACCTTGTCTGTTTAACGTGGTTGGGTCATGTGTATAAAAAAACACATCTAATAATTCGCGGTAGCTAATTACATCTGCATCAAAAGTAATTTGAATTGCCTCGGCATGCCCTGTAGTACCAGAACAAACCTCTTCATAACTAGGGTTTTTTATACTTCCTCCTGTATATCCTGGCATTACTTTTTCTACACCTCTTAACTGCTGAAATATTGCTTCTGTACACCAAAAACATCCATTTCCGAAAGTTGCTATTGATAAATTATTATCCATACTTTTTTTATTTTTTTGTGCAAACAGATTCATTGATACAAGAATGAATACAAATATGACTTTAATTTTCATGGTTTTTTCTTTAAGTCGAACTTAACCAGCTTAGTTTACAATTTAAAATATTATTTTCTTGGAATTAATTTCTGAGGAAATTGCACCAAGCTTTCAGCTCCATTTTTACCAACACTTACCACACCAAAAAAATAGTTATCAATTACAATATTTTTTAAGGTATAACTGGTTTGCAGTCCAACGAATTTACTTTTTTGCCATTGTGGCGCAGTTGTATCTCGCCAATAAATTTTATAGCCTACCAAATTATCATCTGCAACAGCATTCCATTGTAAAGTTGTTGATGGATTAACCGCCCCACCAATCATCACATTTTGAGGTGTTTGCGGTGCCGATGCCAAAGATGCTAAGGTCAAGGCATTAACTGCCGTTAATTTAGCTGCATAATTAAAATCAACTCCCGATATTACATCACCATAAGCAATACCATTTTCATTTCTTATATCCTGATGTTGTCGATTGTAATTTTCATGTGTTTCCATAATTCTCACTCCGGTGAAACCAGCATCATTAAAAGGCCTGTGATGACCACCTCTACCAAATCTATCCAAACGGTAAATCATAATGGCATTTAAATTCGTCATATAATCATCGGTTATCTTATCAATATATCTTGCCAATTGTCTTGACGGACCATCCACTTCGCCACCATAGTAACGCATCGCATTTTTTTGTTTATCGGTTACCTGCATAGATATTGCTTCCGAAAAAACTCTAAAAGAACCATTGTCAATTACACCGTCAATGCCATGAATATTACCTATCATGTCATTATTTATAACACCCACAATATCCCAACCTTTTTCTTTGGCAACTTTTGCCATATGCTGGCCTCCGTACAAACCTTGTTCTTCGCCAGATAAACCAACATAAATTATTGAAACTGGAAACTTATATTTGCTTAAAACCCTTGCTGCTTCCAGCGTACCAGCCATACCTGATGCATTATCATTGGCGCCAGGAGAATCGGATGTAAAATTATTTGGGTCGCTTACGCGGGAATCAATATCACCCGACATGATTACATAACGGTTCGGAAATTTTGTTCCCTTTTGTATTGCCAAAACATTTACTACCCAAGTATCTTTAATGATTCTACGATTGTCTTTTTTTACCAAATTTCTTTGAAATTGTACGTCTAAACAATTCTCACATTTGCTTGAAATTGATTCAAATTCAGATTTAATCCATCTTCTGGCAGCACCTATACCTCTTGTCTTAGAAACCGCATCCGACAAAGTATGACGTGTACCGAATCCTACTAATTTTTTAATATCATTTTCAATTCTTTCTGCGGATGGTGCTTCTGCAATTTTATAAAGCATTCTAGACACTTCACTTTGCGCAAAAGAAATGGATATAACCATTATAAAAAGTAAGGTAATTTTAAACTTCATTTTATTTGTATTTAAATTTTTAATGATTTTATTTCTGTTATAACTGTTTCTAACATTTCTTCTGTAAAATCTAAATGGGTTACCATTCTTAACTTGCCTTCTCCCATTGAACTGATTAATATATTTTTTGCTTTTAAGGCATTTACAAAATCAGATTCATCAAACGCATCTTTAACATAAAATATAAGGATATTGGTTTCAATAGGTTCTACCTTTTTTATGTATGGCGAATTATTTAAAGCATCACCAATTTTTTTTGCACGGGCATGGTCATCTGTCAGTCTATCTACATGATTATCTAAGGCATAAATTCCGGCTGCAGCCAAATAACCAACCTGACGCATGGCACCACCATATAATTTTCTAATACGTTTGGCCTTTTTAATCTGTGCTTTTGTTCCCAATAAAACAGAACCAATAGGCGCTCCAAGACCTTTTGACAAGCAAATTGAGATCGTGTCAAATAAATTTCCGTATTGTTGTGGACTTTCATTTTTAGCTACCAAAGCATTAAAAAGTCTGGCACCATCAAGGTGGTAAGCCAAGTTATTATCATTGCAAACTTTTCCTATTTTTTCTAATTCAGAAAAATCCCAACAAGCTCCACCTCCTTTGTTGGTAGTGTTTTCTACCGCCACCAAACTCGTTATCGGGGTATGATAGTTTTCAGGGTCGTTTATTGCCAGTGCCACTTGTTCGGCTGTAAACATGCCTCTGTGTCCATCGAGTAAACTACAAGAAATACCGGAATTAAATGCAGCTCCTCCACCTTCAAAATTATATACATGTGACCATTTATCACAAATCATTTGCTCAGCAGGTTGTGTATGAATTTTTATTGCAGCCTGATTTACCATGGTACCTGACGGGAAATACAAAGCGGCTTCTTTACCAAATATCTCAGCGATTTTATCTTGCAATTCAATTACTGTTGGATCGGCATTAAATACATCATCACCAACCTTAGCATCCATCATCGCTTTTAACATAGCTTCTGTTGGTCTTGTAATCGTATCACTTATCAAATTAATTTCCATAGAATTCTTTATTTTTAATCTTTGAATTTATTCGCTAATCTACTTAAAAAACTAAAACTACTTTCCATTTCGAATTTAAAAGTTTCTCCTGTTTTTTTCTGAGCCAATTGATTAATTGCTAGGTCTGTTAATTGCAAAATTCTTGGATATCCTCCAGTTGTTGGACAATCTCTCATCATGACAATTAATTTACCTGATGGTGTTAATTGTACAGAACCAGGAATAGTTGCTGATGTTATAATTTCATTATTCTTTAAAAGTGATAATTTATTTTTTAATTGATAACCCATTCTATTATTGAGATTATCAATGATAAATTTTGTAGAAAAAAGAAATTCTCGTTGCTTTTTAGAAAGTCTGTTATACTCGGGTCCTTTGGTAACTTCAAGTTTATCCGTATTAAAATGAGATGCTTTTACTTTAATTTTAGAAGAAGTAATATCAAAATCATCATTATAATTTGCGATTCTCAATCTATCTCCTTTTTCAATAATACATTTAGAAGTAATTTCTTTATAATAAGAGAAACTTTTTAATTTAAATTCAGTTTTAAACCCATCTTTAACACCCAAATAGGCTCTTGAACCAAATACCAATTTACCAAAACTTAAAACATCACTAATATTTATCTCATAAACAAAATTTAACATGATAGGTTTACCATTTAACATTGGCGAAATATTTGCACCCGTTACAACGATGGTTGTTTTGTCTTCAAATAATATTTTTGGGCCACTAATAGTTATTTCCATAACGGGCAAACCTTCATCATTATTTAATAACTTATTTGCCAGTATCGCACTAAACTTGTCCATTGCACCCGAAATAGGTACGCCATACGAACGATATCCTTTTCTACCTAGGTCTTGAATAGAGGTTTGTAAACCCGCCGACAACATAAGCATATAACTATTCATATCGTTCATTTTCAATTATATAAACTCCTTGTTTGACCTTTTCTTGAATTGCAGTATATGTGGTTTTATCAACTGATACAAATTTTATTTTATCTCCCGATCTTGCAAAACAAGGTGGGTCGAGATTTACATCAAAAAAATCGATAGGCGAATTACCTATGATATTCCAACCTCCCGGACTAACCCTAGGGTAGATACCTGTTTGGTTGTTTGCTATAGCAACATCTCCTTTTAATATTTTTTGACGAGGTGTAGATTTTCGCTCAAAATGAAGTGCTTCTTTTAAACCTCCTAAATATAAAAAACCCGGTAAAAAGCCAATAAAATGAACATCGTAAATGGTAGAACTATGTAATTTGATTATTTTTTGTTTGGATATTTTTTTGCTTTGAGACAAAAGTTCTAGATCAATTCCAAATTCATCTTCATAACAAACTGGAATTTTCCACAATATAGTATTGTTAATCTGTTTTTTATTCTTGATTTTATAGGCCTCCTTAATTTTCTTTACAATTCCTGAATATTTGATCTTTTTTGTATTAAAAAAAACAGTTATGGAATTATAAGCAGGAACGGTATCTAATACATATTCAACCAGTTCAGCATTCAATGTATTTCTAAACAAATTAATATCATTTAAAATATTATAATCAATTTTGTAAGGCCATTCAACCAAAGCGGCAATACTTCCAAGGGGTTTATATTTTAATTTATAATTAGCCAATTTAATTTTTTATTGAATTTGATAAGGCTTTTACAATTTCCAAAATATTGGGATTATCACCATGAACACAAATAGTATCTAATTTAATTGAGATTTTCTTACCTTGAATTGTTTCTATTAAACCTTCTTCTATCATTTGTTTTACTCTTTTACTAATTTTTAATGGATCCGTTATTACGGCTTCCTGTTCATCCCTAGAAACTAAAGTAAGATCACTATGATAAGACCTATCTGCAAATACTTCATAATAATAAGGCATTTCAAACTGTCTTGCTTTGTATGCAATTAATGAATCATAAGGAACATATAAAATTAAATCTTCTTCAAAATATTTTACTGCTTCAATTACAGCCATTGCAACATCATTAAATTTAGCAGCCATATTGTATAAGGCACCATGAGGTTTTACATGATGTAATCTTTCACCTTCACTTTCAGTAATTTCTTTTAAAGCTCTGATTTGATCGATTATTTGTGATTTTAAAGTTTGTTTTGGAATAAACATTTCTTTTCTCCCAAAATTTGCTCTATCCATAAAAGATGGATGTGCACCAATTTTAACAGCATTTTTTTTTGCCAAATGCACAGTATTTCTCATGGTAGTTAAACTACCAGCGTGCACGCCACAAGCAATATTACAAGAACTAATAAAAGGCATGATTTGTTCATCATTTCCAATCCCTTCTCCTAAATCGCAGTTAATATCCATTACAATGTTTAAATTAATAGAAGTTCCCTATAACTTTAAAAATAGTTTTTAACCCTAAAAACACGGTAAGCCCTAATATAATAAATCCAAAAATATTTTGGGTTATATTATTAGTATATTTTCCGAGCACGCTCTTTTTATTCATAATCCACAATAAAAACCCACTAATTATTGGTAATAATAATCCATTTGTAATTTGAGCAAATTTGATGATTTCAATGGGCTTGATTTGTAAAGAAGAAAATACGACTCCTAAAATCAA
>CAYPHN010000207.1:0-6389 GCA_964410265.1 uncultured Flavobacteriaceae bacterium
GTAAAGTTTGAATGTTTTTATAAAGTCGTGCAATCGTTCTGTCCCTCCATCTCTCTTTCACCACATTAACTTTTGGTTTTTAGCTTTTGGCTATTGGTAATTAGTAACGGGTAGCAGGTATTAGGTATCAGGTAATTTGAAATATTTTATTACTGAACTTCCCTGATTTCATCTTTTTTCTTTTGTCTTCTGACTTCTCACTTCTATTAGTTAATTTGGGTTGTAATGTTAAAAGTTGTAAAGTTTGAGTATTTTTTAAGTCTTTCTAGAGTATAGCTATCGAGATGCGTTGAGAATTGGCTGTTGGTTGTAAGTTTTTTGGAGGTCTAATAATTTAATTATTTTCAACAACTTTATTTATAAGTTTCCAATAACCGCTTTTATCATCTCCAATACGTTGAAGTAAATCGTTTTTAGCAAGTTTAAACTCGATGGTAAGACCCTCACCTTGAGCATTTTTTCTTATAAGCTTTTCCTCGGTCATTTTTTAATAATTGACTATCATTAACGTCACGGCTTCTGTTGTGGACTAAAGTAGCCAAATTTTTCACTGCCCTGCCGGTAGGCAGGCTCTATAAATTATTTTTTTAAAATAATTCTTGCTTTGATAAATATCTGAACCACAATATATTATATCCATTGATGGCTTTTATTAGGAGTCCGATTTGATAAGTTGGCTTATTTCAGATTTTAGCTTAGGCATGTGATTGATTAGAATAGACCAAATATTTTCATCAGAAATATTGTCATATGCATGAATAACTTGATTTCTAAGTCCAATTATTGCTTTTGCGTCTTTGATTTTGTTTTCAAAAGTAGGGTCTCTTTTTAATATTCGGTTTATTGCTTCGCCAATTATTTCTAGATCTCTTTCAACTGCTCTTTTGAGCATAGTATTTTTCTTATAATCAAAGAAGTTTTTTTCCTTCCCATCAAAGTAAGATTCAATTTCAATTAAAGCAAAGTCAATATCATAGAGCCATTTTAAAATTCTTTCATCCATAAATTAACTCTTTATTTTTATTTATAGAATTTATAAAAATAGGGTTTTTTAGTGTCTGTTCTTCAACCAAATCAACTTCTCTTTTGAAGAGCTCTTTTAATTTATCTTTTAAACTAATATAATTTGTAAAGTATTGTGCAAGATCTATTTTCTTAAAGCGCACTAATAAATCAACATCACTTTTTGTAGTAAAAGTTTCATTAGTGGCAGAACCAAATAGGTATAATGTTTCTACTTTATGCTTTTTACATAATTGTTGTATTTTTTTTTTCTCTATTATTAACATATTTCAAAGATAAATAAAAAAATTATGTTGTTTTTAATAAATGCTAACTAGTTATTATTTCAATTGTATTGATTTGTTGTTGGTTTTAGATTTTAGTTGTTGCTGCTGGTATTGGGTATCAAGAATCAGGTATCAGGTATTTAGTTGTGCGGCTATAAGGCTCTTGGCTTTTGGCCTTTGATTTTTGTGATTTGGTATTTGTGATTTTTTAATACTCACTATCCGCTAATTACTTCTCTTTTGTCTTAGGTCTTACGTCTTCTGTCAATCAACTTTTAACCTATTACAGTTCACCACGTCGCTCATACTTCGCTTCCATGCCTATCGGCAGGTAAACTCGTGAAGACAATCTTGTTTTTTGGCAGTTTGCTTTTGGTTATTGGTGTCAGGTATCTGGTATTTGATAAATTTTTTCTCATTACTTCTTACTTCTAAGTAGTTATTTGGTTATTTAGGGTTGTAATGTTAAAAGTTGTAAAGTTTGAATGTTTTTTTAGAAGCCTTGCGATCTAATTGTTGTTGTTTTTAATGAGATTCAGAATTCAATTTATGTAAAATTTCTTTAATATTCAAACTCATTTTTGAGAATGCAAACCATTTTTTACCAAGGTCTTTTAATGAAGCACCCAGATGGTATAGAGTTATGTTATCAATTATTAAAAACCTATCATGAGATTTCTTATAAGTTTTAATCATAATTTCAGGATATTGCCTCTTATGCTTTTCAATATCTAGTTTCAGTTGTTCCGTAATTCTAGATGTATAAATTATTGTTTTAACATTTTTATTTCTTTTAGTAAGAATTAATAAGGTGCTTTCGTCTACATAGTTGTCAATTAATACTATTGATTTATTGGCTGTTTTTATCAATTTGGAAACAAAAGAATAAGCATCAAAAATTTATCCTTCATAAAATATTCCTTCATTTGGGTGTAGATTGGTATTTAACAATAAATCAAACTTTTTATCATGGTCAATTAATTTTTCCTCTAATCTGTCTACTCGTTTACTAATTGCATATCCTTTTAATAAATAGTCTTTTATTATTTGGTTAGCCCATATTCGGAATTGAGTACCTCTTTTAGATTTCACTCTATATCCAACTGAAATTATAACGTCTAAATTATAAAAAGATACTTTCCGTTTTACGTTACGATTTCCCTCTTTTTGAACTGTCAAGTATTCCTTGACTGTTGCATTCTTATCTAATTCACGCTCCCTGAAAACATTATTTATATGTAGACTAATATTTTGCTTTGTTGCTTCAAATAATTCAACCATTTGAGTTTGGGAAAGCCAAACCGTTTCATCGTCCAACTTTACTTCAATCGAGGAAGTATGCTCGTTTGATTTATATATTAATATTTCGTTACTTACCATTTATAAATTGTAAGCTAGCTTTTGGATTTTGGCTGTTGTGATTTGATTTTTGTGATTTGTGATTTTTTAATACTCACTTCTCATTACTTACTACTCTCTGTTCACTATTCCTTGATTGGCTGTTGGCTTTTAGCTTTTGGCCGTTGGTATTTGGTAACTGGTATTTGGTGTTTTTCTACTTACTTCTTACTACTCGCTGTTAGCTTTTGGCTTTTGTGATTTGGGATTTGTGATTTCTCAATACTCAGTTCTCAATATTTACTACTCGCTGTTGGCTATTCGCTATTTGCTTTTGGCTCTTGGTTTTTAGCTTTTGGCTTTTGTGATTTGTAATTTACTTAAACGGTATTGTCAATCCCTAAAAACCGTAAATCAAGTAGTATTTACCTTTTCTTTTTTATAGTATGCTTAAATTTCAAGACTGCAAAATTAAGTTCAATTGTAGTTTCTGACGCATTGGTGTGCAAATCATTATCTAATAATTCTGCCATAATTTCACCGCTACGTTGCATTAATATTTGTTGTTTTTTCTTTGATGGATTTTCAGAAAGTGCCTTAACTGTTGATGTTAGACTTCTAACTTTTGCAAAAGTTTCTATAATAGAAATACTTGTTTGAGTTGCAGTTTTACTTTTAAGAATTGTTGCAAGCATATACAAACCTTTTTCTGTAAATGCTTTGGGTTGTTTAATTTTACCCCCTTTTATTGAAGTCGAAAATTTCGACTTCAAAATTTCCCATTCTTTTCTGGTCAAATCAATGAGATATCCATCAGGAAACTTGTTTGGATTATTCTTTACTGCTTCGTTAATTCTTTTTGTTTCAACTCCGTATAATTCAGCCACATCACTATCAATTAAAACTTTTTGATTTCTTATCTCAATTATTTTCTTTTCAATATTTTCAATTTTAATAATTTGATCCATGTTATAATTGAGTTAGATGGCTCGTTTATGTTTATTTAAACAATGTCTGTTTTAAATTAGTGGGCTATATATCAATAGGTAAACATCTATTTTTCAACGGAGGAAAAATATTATTTTTTGGCGAAATTGTAATTATTTGTAAGTAGGTTTTTGCTGTTTGTTTTTTGACAATCCCTAAATAGCGTTGATCGGTTAATATTTATTTTTATTTCTTACTTCAAACTTCACCCTTCAAAAAGGTCACCACACCACTCATACTTCGTGGTTCGTGAAGACGTGTTTGGTTGTTTGGTTGTTGGTTGCTAGCTTTTGGTTGTTGCTGCTGGTATTGGGTATCAAGAATCAGGTATCAGGTATTTAGTTGTGCGGCTATAAGGCTCTTGGCTTTTGGCCTTTGATTTTTGTGATTTGGTATTTGTGATTTTTTAATACTCACTATCCGCTAATTACTTCTCTTTTGTCTTAGGTCTTACGTCTTCTGTCAATCAACTTTTAACCTATTACAGTTCACCACGTCGCTCATACTTCGCTTCCATGCCTATCGGCAGGTAAACTCGTGAAGACAATCTTGTTTTTTGGCAGTTTGCTTTTGGCTTTTAGCTTTTGTGATTTGTGATTTGTGATTTGTGATTTTTTTAAACTTCCGTCTTCGGTCTACTCACTTTTAACGTCTAACAGATCACCACACCACGCATACTTCGTGGTTCGTGAAGACGTGTTCCCTAAATAGCTTTTAACTGTTTGCTTACTTGATCTTTTTTGGTTTAAGTTTTCTCGACTTTTTTTCCTCTCCAAAAATAGTTTTTGCATTTATTGAACTCACAACTTTTTTACCAGTTTTTAACTCTAATTCTTTACGGGCTACTTTAGCAACATTACCTCCTTGCTTTGCGACCTCCTTGCTTTCTGCAAAGCTATTAGGTTCTATTGCTTGCGAAATATCTTTTGTTGAAGCTTCGGCAAGCATATTCAAAATTAATTCGGTATTGGTCATATTATCTCTTAAATTCTCTTTTTTCAAACCTTTAAGAATTTTGTATTCCTTTGTTGATTTTTCCGACCAAGCTTTGGTAATGATATCAGTTAATGAGGCAAACTGAATTCCTTCTTTCAAACCCCTTTTTTTCCATTCATCGGTTAGTTCTTTTCTAACTTCAATACTTTTAAGGCGTTGGTTAATCCAGTTTTCAGAATAACCCAATTCTAAATATTCTTTTAAAGCCCTGTCAATAGTTAATTCAGGATCTTGCATTTCGTCCAATCTGTTCGATGCAATTTGAGCCAACCAAAGTTTAAAAGGCTCTGCCTTTGGAGATGGCACAGATTGTATTAACCTAAATAGTTGCTCAATATCGGCCACATCGGTTATATAAGATTTTCCATCTGATGATTTCATTTTCAGTTGTCCTATTTTTTCGGACAACTGACTGCCTTCTTTTTTTAATTTTGCTTTTAAATCACTCCAATATTTTCGTGGGCGCTTACTCTCTGTTAAAACTTCAATAACATCAACAATAGAGATATACCATTTTTCATTATCACTATCCCAAACAGAACGAATGGAACTATCCCCAAATTTTTTTATACTATCTTTTTTAGTCATATTAATGTTTACTAAGAAACACTATTTGTAATGATTTAGAATCCTTACACTTATTGTTAATTATTGAGAATCCGTACATTTTGGCTGTTGGCTTTTAGCCGTTGGTAATTGGTAGTTGGTAGTTGGTATCAGGTAAATTATTATTTCTAAGTAGTTATTTGGTTTTTTACAGTTGTATTGTTAAAAGTTGTAAAGTTTGAATGTTTTTATAAAGTCGTGCAATCGTTCTGTCCCTCCAACTATCTTTCACCAAATCACTACACTAACTTTTGGTTATTAGCTGTATCAAGTATCGGGTAACAGGTATTTGCTATTTTTTTGCTTCGGTCTTCTGTCTTCTGACTTCCTAATTCTTCTAAATCAATAATAATTTCAAATCATTAGGATTTCTATAGTTGTTCCAAAATAGATGAATTTGAACTATGTTTTTACCAATTGAATAGAACAAAGTTATTTGCTTTAATAAAACTACTTTTCTGACGCTAGAATTAAATTCCCATTTAGGAAAAATGTAAGGATCTTTTTTTAATAGGTTAACTACTTCATAAGTTTTATTGATAAAGTTTTTAATTTCTTTACTTGACCCGTTTTTTTCCAAATAAGATATATTTTGGACAAATGTTTTTTCAGCAATTGATGAATGTACAATTTTATACACCGTATTTATCTTTTTGCTCTTTTAAAAACGATTCAAAATTTTTATTCGTATTATTTTTAAGCTCTTCTTTTGATTTTAAGATTAATTTATTAATAAGTTGTACTTCATATTCACGATATTCATCTGGGAAAAGTGATTTTGATAATTTAATTACCTCTTCAGATGTAAACCTTTTTTCTTTTAATTTTTTATAAAAAAAGCCCCGTTTAATCTGCAATAAATCTAAAAAATATTGCATCTTATAATTACTGCTTTTTATTGCTTCACCTAATCGGCTCACAATCTCATCATATTCATATATAATTTGTATGTTGTTCATATTTATAGATATTAATGACTATATATATATAACAAATATAATGAAATATATTCTAAATAATGTAATATCTTTAAAATTGGTATTTGGTCGTTGATATCAGGTATCAGGTATTGGGTATCAGGTATCAAAAATTACGAATTATTTTATTTCGGGTTTTCAACTTTTAACTTATTACAGTTCACCACGTCGCTCATACTTCGCTCCTCGTGAAGAC
>CAYPHN010000208.1:0-6385 GCA_964410265.1 uncultured Flavobacteriaceae bacterium
ATAAAATCAATACTTTACAACTTATTTAATGTGTTTTTCAGGGGATGGCTAATTTTTAGTATATATACCCATATGATAAACTGCGATAAAATTCTTTTGTGAAGCAATATGCATAAAAGGCAAGGGTAATTTCGGGTTACAATGATACCCATTTGGGTATATTTTGTGTGGAACCACATAGCCAATCATATCATATCCCATGGACTCAATAAATCCTTCTGGCAAGTTTTTTAATATGGTTTTCGAAGTTTGGTGATTGCAGTTTTTCTATCTTCAGGTAGATTTTGAATGTAATCTTCGGGTGTTTTAGCATCTGATGTCATAAAGATATTTTTTTTTTTGTAACTTACGTTGCGAATAGAATCAGTAAATATTATTTAAAGTGGATGATTAAATCTTTTCTAAGTCTATTTTTTTTCTTTTTCTTTTATAGTGTAACATCCCAGCAAATTTCGGGAGTTATTTTAGGAGAAAAAACTGGAGAACCTTTGGTTGGCGCTTCAGTATATTTTAACAATACAACCCTTGGCACCACAACAAATTTTGATGGTGAATTCACCCTCGAATTTAAACCAGAAATTAAAACACCATTAATAATTTCATTTATTGGTTTTGAAACAGAAATTCTTTATAATTTTTCTACTACCAATAAATTAAAAATTTATTTAAATGAGTTAACCAATGTTTTAAATGAAGTTGTTTTATCAGAAGGGGATGATTGGTCAAGAGCTCTTAAACTTCAGGAGTTTAGAAAAAACTATTTGGGTGAATCCGAATATGGATTAGGCTCTAAAATACTTAATGAAGACGATATTATTTTGAAATATAACAGTAAAACAAAACAATTATCGGCACAAACAGCATTGCCAATTATAATAGAAAGCTCTAAATTACAATATCTTATTACTGTAGAACTAAAAGGTTTTAAAGTGAATTACTCTTTTGTGAGTAAGAACAAAAAACGCTTGAAGGTTGGATATGTTTATTATTCAGGACGAAATTTTTACAAATCCATGCGGTTTCCAACAAAAAATATAAATGATAAAAGACTAGATGCATACTATGGTTCTACCTTGCACTTTATGAGAGCTCTAGCGAGAAAAAAATTGGATGAAGAGGGGTATAAACTCTATATTGGAAATATTCCGTATAAACCAGAAAAATTTATTAGAGTAAGTACTTTTACTGGTAAAAACGACGTAACGGTAAGACTTAAAGATAGGTTTAGCATTGTATACAAGAATAAAGAAAGGTCATCTATAGAGGGTCAAACCTCTATATTTTTTATTGATAGTTTTGGCAACCATACACCACCTGACGCAGTGAGATTTGGAGGTGACTTTGGTAAACAAAGAATGGGTGATTCTTTACCATTAGATTTTTTGTTAACCAGTGATTCTGATAATAATAATAGTAATACGGGGTAAAATAAAATTTTAGGTAAATAACAACTTGATTTTATCTATTATAGTTTGGGCTAATTTTTCTTTGCTTTCGATGGTCCAACCAGCAACATGAGACGATAAAAGCACTTTGTTTGAACAAATTAAATACTGAAAAGCCTGAGGAAGATCTTTATTGGTAAAAAAGTTTTCAAAAGACGCTTTTTCATATTCCAGCACATCCAAACAGGCTCCTAAAATCCCACCTTTTTTTAGGGCATCAACTAGATCATCTGTTACAATGGCTGAGCCTCTTGCTGTATTGATTATGTAAAAAGGTTTGTTAAAATTATTGATAAATTCTCGATCAACCATTTTATTACTAAGTTTGTTTTGTGGAGTATGTAAACTCAGTACTTCTGTACTGCGAAATAATTCTTTTAAATCCACCTGACGGGCATTTTTATCACCCATATTTTGTTTAATATCAAAACAAATTACTTCGCAATCAAAGCCTTTGAGTTTTTTAGCAAACGCTTTACCCATATTGCCATACCCAATTATTCCAATGGTTTTACCTTCTAATTCAATTCCTCTATTATCTTCTCGCAACCATTTGCCTTTTCGAATTTCTGTATCCGCTTTTTTTAGTTTATTAAATAAAGACAAAATCATTCCAAGCGCATGTTCGCCAACTGCATTGCGGTTGCCTTCTGGTGCAGCAATCAAATGAATATTCTTTTCTTCTGCATATGCGATATCAATACTCTCTAACCCGGCACCAACCCTCGCAATAAATTTTAGTTGTTTGGCTTTGTCAAGGAATTGATTATCAATTTTAAACCTACTTCGTATTACGATACCATCATATAAATGAATCTTTTTTTCGATTTCTTTTTTCGACGAAGTATAATCTTCATCACATAGAAAATTAAGATTATTTAAGCCCGCGATAAGTAAAGGGTGATTGGTGTCTAAATGTAATACCTTCATAATGTAATATTTAAAAAATTGAAGCTTCAGTTGTCGTAGTAAATACTTCTAAGATCTTAAAACCCAAATAAGAATTACCTTTTTTATTTAATTTAGGACTCCATGTACTAATGCAATAAAGATCGGGGTGAATGGCTACAATTCCACCACCAACACCACTTTTACCGGGCAAATCTACTTTAAATGCAAACTGACCGGCTTCATCATACAATCCGCATAGTTGCATAGTTGCATTGATACATTTTGATATGCTTAAAGAAATGATTCTTTCATTATTATATGGTAAAACACCGTCATTGGCAAAAATTAAAAAAGATTTTGACAGATCTTCACATGTCATTTCAATAGAGCAGATATGGTAATATAAATCTAAAACATCTTCAATTTTATTTTTAATATTATTGAATGATTTCATTAAATTAACATGTGCTGCATTGGTAAAACCATGTGCCTTTTCAGACGCAACAATTGTATGATTAAAATTGATATTGCTATTGTTTGATAATTTTCGAACAAAATTTAAAACATCATTTTTTGGTTTTTTTATTTCACTAATCAAAATATCACAAATAACCAAGGCCCCTGAATTGATAAAAGGATTACGAGGAATACCTTTTTCAAATTCTAATTGTACTAAAGAATTAAAAGGATCGCCAGAAGGTTCAACGCCAACTCTTTTCCATAATTTTTCTCCTACTTTATTTAAAGCGAGTGTTAAAGAAAAAACTTTAGAGATACTTTGAATAGAAAAATTTTCTTGATAATCTCCAGCTCCAAAATTTTGATTGTTAAGTGTATAAGGGTTGATGCCGAGTTTGTTTTTATTGATTTTTTTTAATTCGGGTATATAGGAAGCAACTTTACCTTTGCTCGTTTCATTTTTATATTGTTGATGTAAATCATCAATTATTTTTTGATAATTCATATTTTTAAAATTAGTATGTCAAAAATAAATTTAAAAGATCAAAAAGTAACAAGTAATACCAATTAATTTGAAAATTGTTTTTACTTTTAAAGAATAATTCAAAAATCTGATCATGAAGAAAATAAAATACATTTTTATATTTGTTTTTATAATTATTTACTCGGTAAATTTAAAAGCACAGGATTATTACTTTAAAGAATATCAGCCTTTTAATAAAAACATCCCTAGTCCGGAAGAATTTTTAGGATATCCAATAGGCGCCTATCATACACGTCATGATTTGGTTGTTGCCTATTTAGAAAAGCTTGCAGCATTGTCCAATAAAGCCTCTTTGTCAGTTTATGGTTATTCCCATGAGAATAGAAAACTGACCATGTTGACAATTACTTCGACTAAAAATCTTCAAAATTTAGAATCTATCAAGATAAAACACCTTGAAGTTGTTGATAGTAAAACAAATGTTACTGATTTTTCTGGCCTACCTATTTTTATTAATATGGCTTATGGAGTACATGGTAATGAACCGTCAAGTACAGAAGCTGCATTACTAACGGCATATACTTTAATTGCTTCTGAGAGTACTGCGGTTAAAGAGTACCTTGAAAACACTGTTGTATTTTTAGATGCAACGATAAACCCTGACGGGAGAGATCGACATACCAATTGGGCGAATACTTTTAGAGGGAATCCTTTAATTGCCGATAAGAATGATATTGAGCATAATGAAGGGTGGCCAAGAGGCAGAACGAATCACTATTGGTTTGACTTAAACAGAGATCTTTTATTAGGAATTCACCCGGAAAGTATTGGCAGATTAAAATGGTATCATGATTGGTATCCAAATGTGGTAACCGACTTTCATGAGCAAGGTACTAGTAGCACCTATTTTTTTGAACCAAAAAATTTGTCGGCTTCCTTGAATCCGATTACACCTGCAGAAAACAGAGATGTTTTAAATAAGGTGTTTGCCGATCAATTTTCAGAAGATCTTGACAAAATAGGTACGCTTTATTTTACCGATGAGGTTTATGATTCTACTTATCCTGGTTATGGTTCTACCTATATGGATTTACAAGGGTCTTTGGCATTATTGTTTGAACAGGCTAGTTCTAGAGGTCATTTACAGGAAACTCCAACAGGTGATATGTCGTTTTCTTTTACCATAAGAAATCAATATATTTCTAGTATTGCTACCATTAAAGCAGCGCTAAAGAATAAAGATCTCTTGTATGGTTACCAAAATAAATTTTTTAGTAAAGCCATTGATAAAGCGAAAAAGAGTAAGGTTAAAGGATATGTATTTGGTGATGATTACGATAAAAACCGAACCAAAGCATTTTTAAGCATGTTGTTAAAACATAAAATAGAGGTGTATAATTTGGATAGTGACTTAAGGGTAAACAATAAATATTTTAAAGCAGGTAATGGTTATGTAGTGCCAACAAACCAATCACAATACTATATGGTTCAGTCTATTTTTGAAACCTATAATAAATATCGTGATAGTGTTTATTACGATGCATCTTCTTGGTCCTTGGTAAATTTTTACAATTTGAAATATAATGCCTTGGTAAAAGTACCTGGTTTGGATAATAAAGTAACAACCGAAAATAATATTATTCAACTTGAAGCATTGCAAAAAAGCAGTTATGGCTATTTGATATCTTGGGACGATTACAATGCACCTGCAGTACTATTTGAACTTTTAAATAATGATATTATTGTTAAAACTTCATTAAAACCATTTACTATGGAGGCAAATAGTAAATTAATGAATTTTAACAGAGGTACTTATTTTATTCCGGTACAAGGTCAAAATTTATCGATTGATGAACTATATACAACTTTGAATAAAGTTAGTTCAAAGCATAAAGTACAGGTTTATGAGGTGAATACCGGCATGACCAAGATGGGTTATGGCAATGGTCTTGGAAGTCGCAGTTTAGTGGCTGTACATAAACCAAAAGCGATGATGATTGTTGAAGGAGGAGTTTCTTCTTATGAGGCCGGAGAGGTATGGCATCTTTTTGAGCAGCGATTACAAATGCCTGTTACGAAAGTTCCGGAAAGAAATTTTTCTAGAATTGATTTAGATAGATATAATGTTTTAATCATGGTTTCTGGAAATTACAAACTCTTAAATAAGAGTAGTAGAGAGAAATTGAAGGCATGGGTTGCAAAAGGTAATACATTGATCACTTCCGCTAAAGCAAGCTCATGGGCAGTGAAAACGAAACTGGTTCATGAGGAATTGGTAAAAGCTAAGAAAGATTCTTCAAAGCAAAAAGAAAGAATGGATTATGCAGATGCAAGAGGGTACAATGGTAAGCAAAGTATTGGAGGAGCAATTTTCGAAGTAGACCTTGATTTAACACATCCTATTGGGTTTGGCTATCACAATAGAAAAGTGCCTGTTTATAAAAATAATAGAGTATGGTTAAAGCCTAGTAAAAATAATTTTTCTACTGTGGCTAAATACAGCAGTAAACCACATATAGATGGATATGTTACCAAAGAAAATTTAGATCTTATGAGTAAGTCATCATCTATTATTGTAAGTAAAATTGGAAAGGGAAGGGTAGTTATGTTTGCCGACAATCCAAATTTTAGAGGCTCTTGGTACGGAACGAATAAATTATTTATGAATGCTGTATTTTTTGGTCAGTTGATTAAGATACCAAAATAATCAAACAAAAAAATTCCATCTGCCAAATAGTAGATGGAATTTTGTTTCTTTCCTAAGTCCTAAGTCATTAACTATTTAAGGCTTCAGCGCCTTGAGAATAATTTGACTTCGTTTCACTACGTCTAATTATTTAAGGCCTCCGCGCCTCCAACAATTTCTAAAATTTCATTGGTAATTGCGGCCTGACGAGCTTTATTATAAATTAATAATAAATCATCTCGTAATTCGGTTGCATTGTCAGTCGCTTTATGCATTGCAGTCATACGAGCACCGTGTTCAGAAGCATAAGAATCTCTAACTGCTTTAAACAATTGTGTTTTTAAAGATTTTGGAATTAACCCTTCTACAATTTCTTTTTTAGATGGTTCAAAAATATAGTCTGTTTGAGTAATATTTTCT
>CAYPHN010000209.1:0-6331 GCA_964410265.1 uncultured Flavobacteriaceae bacterium
CCTCTGTTTCTTGTAAATGGGAAAACAAGGTGTAGAGAATCCGATAGTCATATAAGATTAAAAGGATTTTTTTCATAGACGAATTTTTTTTAGCATTGTTTACAACGTCACGGCTATACTTCTGTTGTGGACTAAAGTAGCCAAATTTTTCCATTATTTATTAATTTTGTAAATTAGCTTTTTCTTTGATAAAACACTGAACCACAATACAGTATAGCCATTGTTGTAGCCAGTTACTATTAATTTTCCCAAATATTTTTGATTGTCCCATCTTCATAAAATTCAACTGTTCTAATTACGGTATTGTTTTCATAGGTATATTCAAACTTCATTAAGCCATTCAGTTTGAATTCTCTTGTTATTCCGTTCAATTTACCATTAATATAAGCATATTCATATTTTAATTTTCCATCTTTATAAAATTCCTTAGTAATTCCATTTTTAACACCATTTATTTTTGAAAAAACAATTTTAATTTCTCCTGTATCATAATATTGAACTCTCTCTTCTTTAACCGATTTAGATGCTCCGCAAGAACAAATTATTACTAAGCCAATAAAATATAAAATTTTGATTGATTTCATGAATGTTTTAATTGGCTACAACTTGTTATATACATACAAATATACACGTTTATAAGTTCTATTTTCCGGATAACGTTAGTTTTTGGTTGTTTATATTCCAACTAAAATATTAATTAAATCACTCCCTGATTATATCTTACACCAAGTTTATAGATCAGCCATCTGCTTACTAAAATGCATCAAAATAGATAAATATCCTATCATTTTCGTACTAATTCTATCTGTTTTCTACCAATTTAATTGAGACCAAAAAGTAAAAAGTGATCAAAAAAAGGATGTAACTAATTGTTACATATATTTACAAAGAGTCTTAAAATAACGTGAGTTCGGCGTAAAAAAAGAGTTAAATATTTGCAAAATAGAGAAAGAATTATTAGCTTAATTGTCTGAATAACAAGTTAATAATAAAACTTTCTCTATGATTACAGATAGTGAAATTATCGAAATATTTTGTCTTTTAGACGATTTTAGTAAACAATATAACATTTTAATTGCTGAGAATAGCCTTCCAGATCCAAATGGGAAGAAAAGACGCAATAGAAAGAGTAAAATGTCAGATGGTGAAGTAATGACAATTTTGATTCTTTTTCTATCTAAAATCTTACAGAAATCTGAAACACTTTTACATAAATCATGTTTGTAAATTTATGGCTAAAGAGTTCCCTGAGTGTGTTTCTTATAACCGCTTTGTCGAGTTACAAAAAAAAGTAGTTCAACCACTAGGAGTATTTATGAAAATGCATTGTTTAGGTGATTGTACAGGTATCTCTTTTATTGATTCTACTACTTTAAAATCATGTCATTATAAAAGAGAAAAGCAACATAAAGTATTTGTTGGTTTGGCCCAAAAAAGTTTCGGAACTCTAGGGTGGTTTTGTGGTTTTAAATTGCATCTTGTTTGTAATGATAAAGGAGAAATCATAGATTTTATGCTTACCCCAGGAAATGTAGACGACAGAAAACCTCTTAAAAATAAATCTTTCAATGATAAAATATTTGGAAAAATTTATGGTGATAAAGGATATCTTGGTAAAGATTTATTTGATCAATTATTTGTTGATGGAATACATCTAATAACTAAAGTTAGAAAGAATATGAAGAAAAAAGCTATGGACTTTTTTGATCGTATTTTATTAAGAAAAAGAGTCATCATAGAATCGGTAAACGACATTTTAAAAAATGTATGTTACATTGAGCATACAAGACATAGATCTGTAGATAATTTTATTTCTAACTTGGTATCTGGTTTGATAGCATATAGTTTTTTATCGAAAAAACCATCTATAAAAATGAGTAATATGTTGCCAAATGTTGGAGTTGCTTAAGTCGAACTCACGTTAATTAAAATCAATTTGTATTTACTACATCTCGATATTATCAAAATTTTAACAATTTAATTAAAAAATTAATAATTGTTTTAAAATACTTACATACAATTATTTTGAATTAATAGACTGAATCAATAGCTGTTACCACTTATTAAAAGGCTTTTTTGATAGATTTGAATTATAATACTTATTATTACCAGTTACTTCATCACCCAACCAGCTTGGTTTTTCAAAAAATTCATTTTCAGCATTTAACTCTACTTCTGCGATTATTAAACCATCATTGATTTTGTGAAAAACATCTACTTCAAAAAGGTGTTTACCTACATTTATATTGTAACGCGTTTTATCAATTATTCCGGGTTCACATATTTTCAATAAGTTTAACGCTTCTTTTAATGAGATTTCTTTTTCCCATTCAAATCTTGAAGTTCCGGTTTTATTACCAATACCTTTTACCGTAATAAAACCCTTATCACCTTTAATTCTTACCCTTACTGTTCGTTTTGGCACAGAAGATAAAAAGCCTTGTATTATCTTTTCCTTTTTAAAAGACTCCGATTCAAAACCATTACTATTAACCAAAAATTTTCTTTCAATTTCTAGATTTTCCAAAATATTATTTAATTTTTATTTTAAACATTTCTTTATCACCTAATTTACCAATTAAAATATCATTAGCCAACACTTTACCAACACCTGCAGGAGTTCCGGTAAAAATAACATCACCTATTTTTAAAGTGAAAAACTGAGAAACATAAGCAATAATTTCGTCAACTTTCCACAACATATTACTCGTATTACCATTTTGAACCAAACTGTCATTCTTATACAATTGGAAAGCTGTGCTATTTATATCAAAGTCTCCTTTCGAAATAAAATTACTAATCACTGCACTTCCGTCAAAAGCTTTGGCTTTTTCCCATGGTAAGCCCTTTTCTTTTAATTTACTTTGCAAATCACGAGCTGTAAAATCTATACCCAATCCTATTTCTTCGTAATATTTATGTGCAAACTTTTGATCAATATGTTTACCTAAACGATTGATCTTAACCAGTACTTCAACTTCATAATGTACATCATTGGTAAATGGTGGTATTACAAATGGGTTATTCTTTAATAAAATAGCGGAATCCGGTTTTAAAAATATCACCGGATTTTCAGGTTTTTCATTTGATAATTCTGCAATATGTTCGGTGTAATTTCTACCAATGCAAATTATTTTCATATTTTTTAGTGTTGTTTATTGGTTATTTGGTTTTGTATCAGGTATTAGGTATCAGGTATCAGATTTAACAAATTTTCGCTTCCGTTTTTTTACTTTTGACTTCGGTAAGATCACCACGTCACTCATACTTCGTGACTCGTGAAGACGTGTTTGGTTATTTAGTGATGGTTATTAGTAGAAGGTATTAAGATACCCACAACTCATAATTCTCAATTGTCATAAATCACTACGCCACTCATTCTTCGTGACTCGTGAAAACGTACATTAACAATACACATATAATTGTCTTTAGTCCTCGGTCTTAAGTCTTCATTCTGAACTTCCCACTTCCCACTTCTCTCCTCCCCTAAGGAATCCATTTTTTTTCAAAATTAGGTTTACGTTTTTCTAAAAAAGCGTTTCTACCTTCTTTTGCTTCTTCGGTCATATATGCCAAACGTGTTGCTTCACCAGCAAAAACCTGTTGCCCTACCATGCCATCATCGGTTAAATTCATTGCAAATTTTAACATTTTAATAGAAGTAGGTGATTTGGCTAAGATCTCTTGCGCCCAAGCGAAAGCAGTATCTTCCAATTTCTCATGGGGTACTACAGCATTCACCATACCCATTTCATATGCTTCTTGTGCTGAATAATTTCTTCCCAAAAAGAAAATTTCTCTCGCTTTTTTTTGGCCAACCATTTTGGCCAAATACGCCGATCCATACCCTCCATCAAAACTAGTAACATCGGCGTCGGTTTGTTTAAAAATTGCGTGCTCTTTACTCGCCAGGGTCAGATCGCAAACCACATGTAAACTATGACCTCCGCCAACGGCCCAACCAGGCACTACAGCAATTACAGCCTTAGGCATAAATCTTATCTGTCTTTGCACTTCTAAAATGTTTAAACGATGCATACCATCTTCGCCAACATATCCTTGATGGCCTCGAACCTTTTGATCACCACCACTACAAAAAGAATAAATACCATCTTTTGAAGAAGGACCTTCCCCGCTAAGCAATATTACACCAATATTCACATCTTCTTGAGCATCATAAAAAGCGTCATACAACTCTTTTGTTGTTTTGGGTCTGAAGGCATTCCTAACCTCTGGGCGGTTAAAGGCAATTCTTGCTACACCATCGCATTTTTTGTAAGTAATATCTTCATATTCTTTTACTATTTGCCAATTGGGCTTTTTCATGAATTTTAAATTTAATTATATAAAATAATTACAAAATAATATCGTTGATATAATATATTGTGAAAAGCGAAATTAACAAAAGTTTACAAAATAATCTTCTTGTTGATTCTTTTTATCATTTAATCTATTAAAAAATCAAAATCGACTCACATGAAAAAAATAGTTTTTTTACTATTGTTTATTTTCTCTTTCGGATTTGCTCAGGATAATATTATTTACAAAAAGTTTAATTCTTATCAACTAAATACAGAAAGAATATTAAAGATCTATTTACCGGAATCCTATGAGGTTGAAAAAGAAAATACCTATCCGGTAACTGTTCTTTTAGATGCCGAATATTTATTTGATATTTATGTTGCAAATGCAAAGCTTTTTGCGATGAGAGATAAAGCACCCGAACAAATAATTGTAGGTATTTTTCAAAATCAAAATGAAGAAAGATATGTGGATTGTGATTATAGCATTGACACTGGCTTACCAAATGAAGAGAGTTCAAAATTTTATGGGTTTATTAGAGATGAATTACTTACGTATATAGATGAAAATTACAGAACTTCATTATTCAAAACTGCTGTGGGCAAAACAATTACAGCTAATTTTATCAATTATTTTTTTATTGAAAGTGGCTCTGTATTTAATGCATATATTAATATAAACCCGAGCTATGCGCCTTTTATGCATGAAAAACTAGAACAAAAAAGTATGAATGTTGATTCAGACTATTTCTATTATTTAAGTAAAGGTAATTTTAATACCAAGAAACGAACCCAATCTATTAACGAAGTAAATAATCTTCTTAAGCTTTCGGAAAATGTATTTTTTCATTATAAAGTAGACGATTTTTCTAACGCGACAAAAACGGCTTCAATGGGCATGGCAACATCAAGTGCCTTGGGTTTTATATTTAAATTGTTTGCAGCTATTTCACAAAAAGAATTTGATGAGAATATAGCCGAATTATCACCTGGTGAAGCCATTGAATACTTGGAGAAAAAATATGTAGAAATTGAATATTTATACGGATCAAATGTAAAAATTAGGGAGAGTGATATTTATAAAATCGAGCCTATTATTATCGACAAATCCAATGGTGACTATTTAGAAGAATTTGGAAAAATGATACTTCGATTGTATCCTGAATCTCCAATTGGTGATTATTATATAGGTAAGTATCACGAAACCGGTTATGATTATAGAAAGGCTTTAAAGTACTACAAAAACGGTTATGCTAAAATTGGTTCTGATAACCCTAATGCGGATGCCTACTATGCAAATATTGAGCGTGTTTTAGATAAACAGCGATCAGAGAAGTTGGGCTATTCAGTTGGTGAGGAAATTGAAGAAGAAAATATTGAGAAAAATAACGATGGTAGTAATTAATAATTATAAAAGTAAAAAAAGCGCCAATAAATTGGTGCTTTTTTTTTACTTTTTTGATAACATTTTAATAATGTGATTCCTTACCAAATTCAACACATAACAAATAATAAAACATTGCTCTGTATTTATTTCGATTAGAAGACCCTAATTTTTCGCAAACTTTTTTAATCGCCGCGTCTAATTCTGGCCCATCTTTCAAACCTAGTTTCTTAATTAAATAATTGTTTTTTACAGTATCTAATTCAGAATTATCTGTACATGAAACTGTTGATGAATCCTTATTATAAATTGAAGGACCACAACCAATAGTTACTTTTGTCAATAAATCAACATTGGCATTAACGTTGCATTTTTCTTTAAGTTCACTAACATACAATGCAACTAACTCATCTCTTTTACTCATAATTACTATTTTTTATTTGGTTAATATAATTTAATACCCAAATTTAAACAAAATTTTATTCTATATCAACAGTTTCTATTAAGTTTCTAAAATAATTTTTTAACATCTTATCGTTTTCCAAGGGTGGTGTAAATATTTCTAACAATCCGGGGCGTTTTGAAGGTTTGTAAAAATTATCAAAATGTACTCGTAACGCCTTATCATTCTTAGCTTCAAAATAAT
>CAYPHN010000210.1:0-6302 GCA_964410265.1 uncultured Flavobacteriaceae bacterium
AGCAATGCCTATGGCACCAATAGCGTCTAACCTATCGGCATCTTGAATAACTTCAAGTTCTTTAGAGTGAAATTTTTCAGACTTAGATTCTAAACTATTTTTATAAGAAATATTATTAATGATATTTATAATATGTTGGATAATGAATTCATTTACGTCTATACTTTTTAAAAACTCACTTGCTTTTTTTGGCCCAATACTTTCATCACCATCATAAAATTTAGCATCAGCAATATCGTGTAATAAGGCGCCTAATTCCACAATAAAAAGATCAACCTCTTCATTTTCAGCAATGTGTTTGGCATTTTTCCAAACACGCTCTATATGAAACCAATCATGACCTCCTTCTGCTCCGTGAAGTGTATCTTTAACAAATAGAATAGTTTTATTTATAATTTGAGTTTTATTCATATTGCAAAATAAAAAACCCCTGTAAAACAGAGGCTTAATATTAATTATTTACGGCTATACATTTTCCATTTTTACAACTTAAGCCTTGAGGAGGGCTGACCAAGCTACAATCTGATATTTTTCCATATTCGATATTGTATTTTTTTTCAAGTGCATTATAAGTTTTCACCTTGGCTAAAAAATCAGCAACATCAATAGAATTTGAATAAACCAAATACTCCAAATTACCTCCGCAAGGTTTAGATCCAAAACCAATAAATGCACAAGTACTACCTTCAGAACAAACGGATGCATCGGCCATTGCTTTAATTTCATTTGCCAATTTCTCCATAGATTTTTTTTCTACTTCTTGACTAGCAATATCATCAGTGCCAGCGCAATCTGTAGCTAAAAACGTAAGAAAGACGAGTATATATTTCATAAGTACTATTTTTAATCTTTATAGCAAATGAGATCCCGCTTTTCAGCGGGATTAATTCGATTAACTAATTTAAAGTATTTAAATTAGAATCTCATTAACAAAATTCTTCGTAAGCTCCAGCCAAATTTGCTGCGATCATATCAGCCGATCTTCCTTCAATATGATGACGTTCTAGCATATGCACCAATTGACCGTCTTTAAACAAGGCAATTGAAGGAGACGATGGAGGAAAAGGAACCATCATTTCTCTTGCTTTTGATGTAGATTCAACGTCAACTCCTGCAAAAACCGTAGTCAAATTATTAGGTTTTTTATCTAATTGTAAAGATGCAATTGCTCCTGGTCTTGCTGTACCGGCAGCACAACCACAAACAGAATTTACCATTACTAAAGTAGTACCTTCTTTTTTTAAGGCACTTTCAACATCTTGCGCATTATGTAATTCTACAAAACCTGCATCTACTAATTCCTGACGCATTGGTTTTACTAATTCTTCTGGATACATATTATAATTTTTTTAGTGTTAATTTTAATAGAACATTTATTAAAAATCATGTTCTGTGAATATGATGCAAATATAATGAATGAATTCGTATAATGTATCTTATAAAATTCACAAAAAATTAAGGCTTTTTAATAAGTATTAAATAGGGATACCTGTATATTTGTTTTTTTTTAAATTTTATTATGGCAAATTTCACAAAATGGTTGGGAGCAGGTTTAGGCTGGACCTTTGGCGGACCAATAGGTGGTATATTAGGTTATGTACTAGGAAGTTATATGGATGGCTTTTCTGAAAAAGATATTTTAGACTACCAACGACAAGCAAATACAAAGGTAACAGCTTCTGGCGATTTTGAAGTGAGTTTATTGGTTTTAGCTGCCATAGTTATAAAAGCTGATGGAAAAGTTGATAAACGAGAATTGGAGTTTGTACGAGCTACGTTTACAAGTATGTATGGAGAAAGTAGGGCAAATCATGCTTTTAAGCTTTTTAAAGGAATAATAAATAACAATAATATTTCTACAAGAAAAGTTTGTATGCAAATAAATCAGCATATGAATCACGCTTCTCGTTTACAATTACTTCACTTTTTATTTGGTGTCGCTAAAGCGGATGGTATAGTTACCCAAGTTGAAATGGATAAGATCAATACTATTTCGGGGTATTTAAATATAAACCCGTATGATTTTAGCTCGATAAAAGCCATGTTTTATGATGAGGTGAACGGTGCATATAAAATTTTGGAAATAGATAAAAATGCCAGTGATACCGAAGTTAAAAAAGCTTATCGTAAAATGGTAAAAAAATACCATCCAGATAAATTAAGGAACTTAGGGCCTGAGCATGTTAAGGGTGCCGAAGAAAAATTTAGACAGGTACAAATGGCCTATGAAAAAATTCAAAAAGAAAGAGATATTTAATAAATTAGATTAAGATCTAATTAAAATGTTTCCGTTTAAATGCCAAATGCTTTTCTTTGGCTTGTTGTAAAACCTTTTGATATTCAGGTTCGTTACGAATAAAATCAAATGAAGAATTATTTTGCATAAGGGGATAATTAAAATAACCATGACTAACAGCTTTTTGAAGGTTTCTTATACTACCTTCTTTATTTTTAATTAATGCATAATCTTCAGCATCATAATACATAGGTTCTCCATCAGTTATATTAGTTGTTTCTCTTATTTTTAATAAGCGGAGACATTCTTTTGTGTCACCATTAAAATATGCCAGATAGAAACTTACTATCAATTTCCAAAATTGATTTGATTCTTTTTCAAGGATTTGATTGGCATATTTTATGACTAATTCTTTTTTATCTTGTTTAAAATAAATAGTTGACTTTAATCCTGTCGCCCAGATAGTCCCCTCTATAATTTTAAGGGCATCAAGTGCTTTTTCATATTCATTAATATTTATCAATGATAAACTTAAGTTACTGGAAGATTTATTATTAGGATCAAGTATGGCAGCAATTTCCATTTCTTGAACAGATTCAATCTGCATACCTGCATATCTATAAGTATATCCAAGGGAAAAATGAGCAGAAGCATTGTTAGGATTAATTTCAAGCATTTTTTTTGCTATTTCAATAGATTCATCAGTTCTTCCTGTTTCTGTATAAAGTCCGGCCAAGTTAAAATAGGCTTTAAGTAAACCATCATCAATAGATATTGCTTTTAAATATAATTTTTCTGACCTTTTAAGACCTTCAAGGTTCCCATCTCCATAAATTATCATTCTATGAATTCTTAAACCAAGCTCACTATAAGCAGGGGCATAATTAGAATCTAACTCAATCGATCTATTTAACATTTCAATAGCCATTTTATGATCTTTTTCACTATAGAGATATGAAAGACTTTTTAGGTAAAATTCATAAGCCAAGGGATCTTTTGGAATATTTTTGCCTATACTATTAATTTCATTTTCAGAAAATTGAATATTCATTCCATGCACCACTTTCTTAGCAACAATATCTTGTAATTCAAAAGCATTTTGAAAATCAACCTTGATAGGTTCTCGCCATATCATTTCGTTATTTCGTATGTCAATAAGTTCAATATTCAAACGAATGCTATCGTTTTCAATTAAATAATTGCCGTTTAAAACATAGCCTACTTTTAGTTCGTGACCTACAGTTTTTGAATCGACATTCTGCTTGTCATATTTACGTATTGAACTTGAAGGTCGAACAACAATACTTTTGAAATATCTTAGGTCACCTATAATTTGATCTGCTAGAGCAAACCCCAAATAATCCGTCTCTGGATTTGGTTTTGAATTATGAAAAGGTAAAATTGCTATAAAATTGATTGTATCTTTTTTTATAAATTCAATATTAGTATTGGATTTTAGATTATTTAAAGAAGTTGTTGGTTTATAAAAAAATTGATTAAAAAGTAAAGCCACAACCGCTAATGAAAGTGCTGCAATAATTAATTTATTGAATTTACTACCGGTTTTAGGTAAAATAGATTTTTCTTGTTCAACTTCTTTTGTTTTCTTGATTCCCTCGGGAGTTATTTCATATACCCAGGCAAATACCAACCATATAGGAAATCCAATGGCAAAGGCAAATAGCAAAGTTTTCATAAAATATGCGGGAGCATCAAAAGTAGGTAGAACAATAGAAAACACTTGAGCAACTAGCCAAGCAACAAGTAAATATGCCAAGCCGGCTTTAATTACATTGCGTCTTTTTAATTCGGATATGTACTTTTTTATATTCAAGGAGGATTTAAAAATACAAAAATAATTTAAATCAACCTATGTTTTAAAATTACTTATTATCACCTGTTACGTTTTATTGGTTAAAATTCTAGTTTCATGATTTTTAATATGTAAAAATACCATTCAAAAATTTAACCCTAAGCCATCAATTTTTAAATTTTACCAACTTTTGTGATGCCTTCAATCCGTAAAATAATTTTGAAAATAACATCGTTAATTGTTTGTTGTAAAAAGACCCACACGAACCAGAAGTGTAGATAGCCTAAGAAAATGTTCAGAAATAAAGAGTAATTACAGTATAATAAATGCCCTTATTTTAGAAAAATATACTTCCTAAGGTTTGCGTTTAGTATGGTAGTTAACTCCTTGTTATTGTAGCTATTAGTTTTTGTAAATAGAAAACCGAAAAGTGGATAGTCTCTAAAATTAACTTTTCTCAATACCAACGGAAATTTAAAATCTTTTAATAACTTACCGTAATCAAAATAATCGATTTCACTTGCTTGAAAACCTGAATTATTATTTAGTACGATGATGTTATATTTTTCATTTGATTTGTTTTTGAAAATTTTGGTCCAGTCTGGTTTTAAATTTTTTATAAAATAAGTATATGAATTTATACCGTAGGCATACCAAGATAAATCAGCAGTGGTACACCAACCGCCAAAACGCATCGGGTTAATTTCTATTGGTATAATATTACCATAATCATTGATTCTTATTTCCATATGAATTGGAAAATTAGTCAGATCTAATTTTTCACCTATTATTTTTAAAAATGCTTCTACTTTTACTAAATTATCCATAATAATTTTTTTGGATGTAGAATATACACGGTCGCTTACATCTTTTCCAGAAGAAAAAATATGATGTAATATGCTCAATATTATTGGCTCACCGTTTTCATTAAAATAAGCATCAATAGCATATTCTTCGCCTTCAATATATTCTTCAATAATGAATTTTTCTGTATCATGAACTTCTTTTGGATATAATTTTTGTTGGGTTGTGGCTTCAATTTTTATTTGTTTACATGCTTGTTTCCAGTCATTTATATTCTCAATTATGTAAACACCCATGCTAAAAAAACCTACGGAAGGTTTTATAATAAAAGGAAATTTAAATTGCTTGGTATTTAAATTTTCAAGTGCATCCAGTTTAACTCCTTTAAAAAAATAATCGGGATAAATATCTTTAATAAGCGCTCTAAATTTTAATTTATCCTTAAAAAATAATATGGTATTGGGAATTTTTGAAAAACTTAAATTACTATTTATCCATGAAATTGCGTTTTCAGAATTTGAATAGATTAAGGTCTTGGGCTTATTTTTTATTGTTGCTATGGCTTTCTTTTCTGTGATCCAATTTAGCGTCTTATCAACAACCAATTTTTTTGCTTCTGGTGTTGCAACTAATTGAAATTTATTTTGCTTTATGGTTTCAATTAAAAAATTTGAAACGTATGGCTTATCTATTAAAAACATATAGGTTTAATGATATAAATTATTTATGTCAGCTTCACACAAAGAAATATAAAGATCAGCAATTTTATTTGTTACAGCTTTAAAAAATCGTTCTCCTTTGGCCTTTGTTGCCAAGGCAGGGTTTCCGACACCTGTATCTTCACTAATTTCTGACCATTTTCTTTCTGTCCATGCCCAACCTTCAGAAAAATATTTGATTTTGTGCTTCTTTTCACTGCCTTTCCCCCAGTCACCTTTAGGGAGAACAAGTTTCGGGTCAAGATATAAAATCAAACTGGTTTCCATTTCATCTGCATGATCTCCAGGTTCATCAAAATATGGTTTTCTATCTAAACATTGAAACCAATTGCAAGTACTAAGAAACATCTTTGGGTATTTTACTCCCAATTCTCTTAGCATGGTTTTAAAATCATTTCCACCATGGCTGTTTAATATCAAAAGCTTATAAATTCCTTGTCGGTTTAAAACTTCAATAATATCAGATAAAATAGCAAGTTGCGTACTGGGGTACAGATTAATATCTGTTTGCCCAGTGTTTACACCAAAAGGAATAGTGGGTAAAACAATTACTTTGGAACCATTATCCCAAGCTATTTTTGCTGAGGCTTCAGCGATGGCTTTTGCTTCTATATTATCGGTAGCATATGGTAAGTGAAAATTATGAGCTTCAGTTGCACCCCACGGAAGTATAGCCAACTCAAATTTATATTTTTTGATTTCTTTCCAATTATTTTCTGCTAGGATATAT
>CAYPHN010000211.1:0-6278 GCA_964410265.1 uncultured Flavobacteriaceae bacterium
AATATAACTCCTTCATTTTCAAATGTTTTAATTATCAAATTATGAACTGGCCAAAATGTATTTTCTGGAAAAGAATTGGTGCCTAAACCATTCTGATTTGTTACCATTACCAGTTCAAAATCTAATTCACTTGCTATTTTAGATAAATAAAACAGTGACTTAGGGTAAAAAACCAATTTTTCAAAACTATCGATTTGTTCATCGGCCGGTTCTTTGATCAAAGTGCCATCTCGGTCTATAAATAATACTTTTTTCATTTATCTAATTTTTTTAATATTTTGATTAGTTCATTTATTTCTATTTCCGTTCCTACAGTTATACGTAAACAATTTTCACATAACGGCTCATTGGTTCTGTTTCTAACTACAATGCCATTGCTTATTAGCTGCCTATAACGATTGTTTGCATCATCTACTTTTATCAATAAGAAATTAGAATCTGATCTATATATCTTTTTAACAAAGGTGATTTTTTCTAATTTCCTTTTTAAAATATTTTTGTTTTTAATAATTAATTCGATCTTATTTTTAATTTTGACCTCCTGTTCTAAACATGCAATAGCCTTTATTTGACTTAAGGTATTTACATTATATGGCATTTTAATTTTTTTTAATATCTCAATCACCTCTTCATTTGCATAACAAATTCCCAGTCGCAATCCTGCCATACCATAAGCTTTGGAAAGGGTTTGTGTTACAATTAAATTTTTATAGTTCTTTACTTCATTTAGCCAACTTGGAGTATCGGAAAAATCAATATAAGCCTCATCAATTACAACTATGGCATTCAAATTATTAATCAGGTTTAAGATATCTTCTTTTTTAAATAAATTACCTGTTGGATTATTAGGAGTACATATAAAAACCAATTTTGTTTTATCATTTACAGTATTCAAAATACTAGTCGTATCTAGTTCAAAATCTGCAGTTAACAACACTTCTTTACACAAAACATTATTGATAGAAGCCAAAACCTTATACATACCAAAAGTTGGCTTATTGATTAATACATTGTCTTCATTAGGTTCACAAAATATCCTAAAAATCATATCTAAAATTTCATCACTACCATTTCCTATAAGTATGTTCTTTTCAGGTATTCCTTTTATTTTGGCAATTTTTCTTTTTAGATCCGTCTGATTGGGATCCGGGTATCTATTCCATCCATTTTCATACGGGTTTTCATTGGCATCCAAATAAATTAGGTCTTGCTTAAAATCTTTAAATTCATCTTTAGCAGAAGCATATGGTTTGAGTTTTATTACCGATGGTCTTACCAAGCTCGATATATCCATTTTTAAATTCATTGTATTCCTTGTAAATTATTCAATATCTTATGCATTAATCGATTCTAAACGAATACTAACCGCATTTTTATGTGCCTGTAATCCTTCGGCTTCAGCCATATTTTCAATCACATTTCCTAAGCCAAGCAAACCTGATTTGCTAATGGTTTGAAAAGTAATGACCTTTAAAAAAGTATCTAAATTAACACCACTGTAATTCTTAGCATATCCGTTGGTTGGCAAGGTATGATTGGTGCCAGATGCATAATCACCTGCACTTTCAGGGGTGAAATTACCTATAAAAACCGAACCTGCATTTTGAATGTTTTCTATATAAAAATTATTGTTTTTGGTGCAAACAATAAAGTGCTCTGGCGCATAATCATTGATAAGATCCATTGCTGTTTCTTTATTTTTACAGTAAATTAATTTTGAATTTTTTATTGCTTTGTATGCTATATCTTTTCTTGGTAATTCATCCAATTGCTTTATTACTTCCAGTGCAACAGCATCCAAGATATTCTTTGATGTCGCAACTAAAATAACCTGACTATCTTCACCGTGTTCCGCCTGTGACAATAAATCAGAAGCTACAAAATTGGCTTTAGCCGAATCATCTGCTACAACTAATAATTCGCTTGGGCCGGCAGGTAAATCAATTGCAACACCATATTTGGTAGCCATTTGTTTGGCTATGTTTACAAACTGGTTGCCTGGACCAAATATTTTATAAACCTTGGGTATGGTTTCAGTTCCAAAAGTCATGGCTGCAATGGCTTGAATTCCTCCGAGCTTATATATTTTAGTTACACCACATAAATTAGCCGTAAATAGAATTGCCGGATTTATTTTTCCGAATTTGTCAGATGGTGTACATAAAATTATTTCTTTACAACCAGCAATTTTAGCAGGTATGGCCAGCATAAGAATGGTTGAAAACAATGGGGCTGTTCCGCCAGGAATATACAAACCAACCTTTTGAATTGCCTTTTTTTCCTGCCAACAACTTACACCTTCCATGGTTTGTACCTTTACAGGTTTGGTAACCTGAGCGATATGAAATTTATGAATATTCGATTTGGCCATTTGTATGGCACCCTTTAATGTATCAGTAACATTAGTAATCCCTTCGTTTATTTCTTCTTGAGATACCAACAAATTGTCAAGTGCCACCCTATCATATTTTTTTGCATACTTTTTTACGGCGGTATCACCATTTAATTGTACATCTTTAAAAATATAATTAACAGTCTTTTCAACCTGATCGTAAGTTTGTGTTGGTCTTTTTAAAAGCTTTGGCCATTCGGTTCTTTTCGGATCTAATATTTTTTGCATCTCTTTTCGTTTAAAGCACCATTTTTTCAATTGGAATCACTAAAATTCCTTCTGCTCCCAATTTCTTTAATTCATCAATTACTTCCCAAAATTTATTTTTTTCGAGAACGGTATGAATCGAACTCCATCCTTCTTCTGCCAAAGGCAACACTGTTGGACTTCTCATACCCGGAAGTACTTTTATGATATCGCTAATTTTATCGTTTGGGGCATTCATCAAAATATACTTTGATCTTCTTGCCTTTAAAACCGATTGAATTCTAAATCTAAGTTTATCTAATATTTCTTTTTTTTCTTCAGATATATTAGGGGATACAGCCAAAACGGCCTCCGATTTAAACATCACCTCAACCTCTTTTAAGTTATTCTTAAACAAGGTACTACCACTGCTAACGATATCACAAATAGCATCCGCTAATCCAATATTTGGTGCGATCTCTACCGACCCTGATATTTGGTGTAAGTCTGCTTGCACTCCTTTTTTTATCAAATAATTTTTTAAAGTATTTGGGTAAGATGTTGCTATTTTTTTTCCTTCTAAATCCTTTATAGAATTGTATTCAAACGTTTTAGGAACCGCTAAAGAAACTTTACATTTAGAAAAATTTAATTTTTCTAATATGGTTATTGAATTTCCTTTTTCAACCAATACATTTTCTCCAATAATGGCAATATCAACCACGCCATCTTTTAAATACTGGGGTATATCACCATTTCGTAAAAACATTATTTCCATTGGAAAGTTGGGTACTGTGGCTTTTAATTGATCTAAACCATTACTTACGGAAATTCCACATTCTTTTAAAATTTTAAGGGAATCTTCATTTAATCTACCCGATTTTTGAATCGCAATTTTTAATCTACTCATTTTAATAAATTTGGTTCGAGCAACATTAAAAGGGATAAAAAAAACCCATTTGAGTTACTCAAACGGGTTTTAAATATTTTGATATTAATCACAACATATTCAATGCGCTTGAGGCGAAGTATGAAAATGATGATGATGTAATGTTAATTTTTTCATTTCTTTAATAATACGCTGCAAATATAATTATATAATTTATAAATGCAATGATATTTTAAATATATTTCAATTAATTACATCTTTAGATTTTGCATATTTAAACCCTGCCTCCCACCATTCTCGCATTTTCTCTTTTTCAAAAATCAACGAGTTTGTTGTTAAAACAGTTGGGGTATAATACAAATTCAATTTAATGTTTTTATTATTAGCTTTCAATTTTCCTATAGAAATATTTTGCTTTTCAATAAATATTTTCATAAAATCAAAAAGGTTTATAATCAAACCAAATGGATTTCTTGAGGGCATTCTATTTAATTGATTAACTTCTGTTTCTAATACAATTACATCAATTTCAGTAGCTCCCAATCTAATTGCTTCTTCGATTGGTACCAAATTTGCAAAACCTCCATCAGCGTATTCGTAATTATTCTTTATCAATAAACTCATAAACGGAATATAATTACTCGATGCCCAAATCCAGTCTCTAAAATCATTAAAATTACAATCATGCAACGATTTGAATTCCACTTTATTCAAAGTCAGATTAGATACGGTAACTAATACTTGTTTGTCCAGCCTTATAACCTCTTCAAAATATTCATCAACAATCATTTTGTTGATCATTTTTTTTAAATTATAACTTTCTCCAAATGTTTTACTTCCCTTTAATATGTTTAACAAAGTATTAAAATGATTAATGCTTACTGTTTTATAATGCTTGTATTTTTTAATTTTAAAAGGACAAGAGCTAAATATAGTAGATTGACTAACATTACCATACAGTTGTTTAAGTTCTTTTACTTTGCCCAATGCCAAATGGGTAATCATTAAACTTCCTGTAGAGGTTCCAATAAATAAATCGTATTCTTTTTTTTTCTCTTCTAATAAGTATTGCGCAACACCTCCTGCAAATGCGCCCTTACTACCCCCACCAGAAATTACCAATGCTTTCAATATTAACAATTTAATTTATTTAAAATTAGTCTATTTTCTACAAAAAAATTACATTTGATGTTTTTTATATTTAATTATGCTGATTCGACCTTATTACTTCACTTTATTGTTCTTAATTTCATTTGCTAAAACACAAGCGCAAAATGTTAGTTTTGATGAGTTTGAAATAAAAAATACGAGTATTAGAGCAATTCAGGTGATTAATGATTCTGTCGTGTATTTTGCAGGTTCAAAAGGTAAATTTGGTAGCATTATTGATAATAAAATACATTTAGATTCGATAATTTTTGAAGGTAAAAAGTTAAATTTTCGATCGATAGCATTTAACGGTACTCACCTTTTTATTTTGAGTATTGAAAATCCCGCTGTTTTATATAAAATTAAACCTTTAGGAAAGAAATTTGATATACCTAAAATTGTTTATCAGGAAAAACATACTAAAGTGTTTTATGATGCATTAAAATTTTATGACAATAAAAATGGAATAGCCATGGGAGACCCAACAGGAGAATGCCTATCTGTTATCTTAACAAAAGATGGAGGAAACACATGGCAAAAAATTACCTGTGATAAACTGCCAAAAACATTTGAAGGTGAAGCTGCTTTTGCAGCGAGTAATACCAATATTGCTACCTATAATAAAAAAACATGGCTCGTAACAGGTGGTAAAAAGGCCAGAGTATTTATTAGTAATAAATTCGGTGAAAATTGGGAAGCTGTAGATACGCCTATCGTACAAGGTGAAAAAATGACCGGAATCTTTACTGTTGATTTTTACAACAAGAATAACGGAATAATTATGGGCGGTAACTGGAAAAACAAAGGTAATAGCCAAGCAACAAAAGCCATCACAAAAAATGGTGGTAAAACATGGCAACTTGTTGCTAAAGGCGAACTTCCGGGATATATTAGCTGTGTACAATATGTTCCAAATACAAAAGGAAAAAAAATTATTGCAGTTTCAACAGAAGGCATCTTCTTTAGTAAGAATAAAGGGGAGAATTGGAATAAAATTAGCAATGAAAGTTACTACAGCATTCAATTTATTAATAAAAATAAGGCTTGGCTTTCCGGTGATAATAAAATTTCAAAAATCAACATACAATACTAACAATCAAAATCTTACAACAACTATTATGAAATATATTTTCCCTCTATTTATATTTATTTTTATATTATCAAGTTGCAACAAAAAGCCTACTATAGAGGATGCTTTTGACTGTAACACTCCTAGTCATTTTACAAAAACTAAAAAGTACAAAGATGTATTGAATCACTTTAAAATTGACATTCCAAAAACTTGGAAAACCAGTCTTTACTACGATGAATATCAATCAGAAATTTACAGCGCTGATACCACAAAACAATTATCAGAAACCTATATTGCAGACATTACATGGCGCAGGGGTGAGCTAATTTATAATGAAGAATTTGAAAATAAAATAAAACAGAATTTATTAGAAAAGGAAAACCTGAAAATTATTCAATCTGGATATGGAAAGTTTTTAAAACATAAAAGTTATTATATTCTGTCCGTTGGAAAAAATACAGATATAACCTATCATTATTTACAAGTTTTTTTACAATACAAAGTAGATGAATACTACACATTCACATCCAAAATATATGGAGATGAATTTGTGAACGAACGAATTTGCGCCTCCATATCATTATTTAAGA